>CAIUCF010000257.1 GCA_903897565.1 uncultured Rhodospirillales bacterium
CGGCGTCGCTGCTGGCGCGGGTGGCGATCATGCTCGACCCCTCGGGACCCATTCGCTACCAGCACATAGCCTGCGCCGTCGACGGGATCGCGCCCGAGATCGCCACTCATCTCGCGCGCGGCTCGGCCGCCGAGCCAAAGCAGCTCTCCGAATTGATCACGGCGCGTTTGCCGCAATTCTCGGCGGCCAGTCAGGCCAACCCGGAATCAAGGATCGGCGACCATGCCGCCATGGTCGAGAAGACCTGCCGGTATCTCGCGGATTCGCGCGTCGGCAACGGCATCGAGCGCGCCGGGTACGAGCTCGTACCCGGCCTGCATTGCCTGTCGCCGGCCGTCGAGCGCGAATTCGCGGTCGATCTCGGGGAGCTTCTCGCCGGCCTTGAGACGGCGGTCCGAACCGGGACCGTGCAGGGCTGGCCGATCGACCGCCACATTGCCGCCTTCATCGCCGCGCGCAGCGCGGAGAGCGTCGACGACCAGCTCGGCGCCCTCGACAGCGGTGAGCTCGCCAGGCGATGGGGCGCGACGACGCGATTGCTCGCGACGATCCAGGACCGCCACGGCCCGGAAGCGCTGCCGAGCCTGTGTCGCCTGCTCGCCGATCACGGCATGCCGCTGATTGACCGGTTTCACAATCGCGCGACGCGCAAGCGCATCCGAGGCCAGCTCGGCGATATCCTCAAGGCCGGCCGCCTCAGCCGCCTCGCCAAGGAGCTCGACGACCGCGACGCGCTGGAGCGCGATCGTGTGCAATTCGAACGGGCATGCACCGTCTTCAAGGGGACAGAACAACGGCTCCAGAAATGCGATCAGTTGATGGAGGGTCTCATCCAATCGGCCAAGCGTATGGGTGATGCCGTCTCGGTAGTCGTCGCGACGGCGATGTCGGTCGGGATTCTGCTGTTTTCATTCGCCGCGATGGTCGCGCTCTGATGATCGACACCGCACCCAGACAGCCGACGGCAGGCACGACGGACGCGGCGCCCGCCGGCCTGCGGCGGCTGCGCGGCCCCGTGATCGTCTCGGCCCTGTGCGGTTTGGTGGCGCTCGGGTTCTACGACCGCGCGAGCTTCGCCTGTGCCACCGGCGCCCTGCTACCGTCGGCCGTCGCCTGGCTGCTCGACGTTACGCCGACGATGGTGCTGGCGCGCACGGTCATCCCGCTCAACGTCTCGACGGTCATTCCGTTCGTCGTCCAGATCTATTTTGCCGACGACCCCAGCGAAAAACTAGCCAGGTCGATGGTCAATCCCTGGATCTGGCTGCTGATCTACGCGGCGAGCATCTTCGGCTTCCTGCTCTATTATTTCCTGCCGGCCTTCATCCGGATTTACGTCACCGTGCGCACCGACAAGAAGCGCCGCGATTATCTGGCGGCGATGAAGACCCTCAAGGAAGAATGGGGCAACGAAGTCGGGCAGTGACGGCAGATCTAAGGCGGTGGTCTACAACCAACCCCGCCGCTTGAAATAGTAATAGGGCAGAATCGCCGAGACGATCATCAGCACGATCGCCATGGGATAGCCGAATTCCCAGTGCAGTTCCGGCATGTGCTCGAAATTCATGCCGAAAATGCTGGCGATCAGGGTCGGCGGCAGGAAGATGACGGCGGCGACCGAGAAGATCTTGATGATCGCGTTCTGCTGGATGTTGATCAGACCCAGGGTGGCGTCGAGCAGGAAGGTGACGTTCGACATCAGGTAGCTGTCATGGTCGAGCAACGAGTGGATGTCGCGCTTGGTTGCCGCCAGTCGCGCCGGGATATCGTCGGTCGCGCCGCGGCTATCGGCCTGAAGATAGGGGATCAGCCGCGCCAATGTGTGCAGGCTCTCGCGCACCCGGGTCGCGAGATCGCCGTTGCGGCCGACCTTCTGCAGCACCGGGCGAAGGTCGCCATGGTCGCTGCCGCCGCCGACCGAGCCGTCGCGGGCGAAGATGTCGTTGGACAGCGCCTCGAGCTCGTCGCCGACGCTCTGCAGGATTTCCGCGGCGCGATCGACGATCGCCTCGAGCAGGCCGACCATCACCGCCTCGCCGGAGACCAGCTTGCCGACCTCCTTTTCGGCGCGGGCGACGAAGGTCCGGAACGGCGTCGGGTCGCCATAGCGCAGGGTGATCAGCCGATTCTGCACCAGGATGAAGGTCACGGTCACCAGGCGAAGCTTGGGGGTGTCGGCCTTGGTGATGACCCGGGCACTCATCACCAGGGCGCCATGGTCGTGATAGATCTGGCTGCTTTCGTCGATCGACCGCATTTCCTCGCGGGTCGGGATATCGAGCTTGAACAGGGTCTCGACGATCTCCTCCTGTTGCCGCGTCGGCTCCAGGAGATCGATCCAGGTCGCGTCGGCGAGTCCGCCTGCGTCATGCGAGCAGTCGAGCTTGTGCAGGAGGCCATCGACAACCTTGTAGGCATTGATCATGAACGAGTCCTAGGTATCTGAAGACGCAGATAGAACAGGCGGCATTTCGGATCCTGCTGTAGCGTGTGTCGTGTTGGAAAGAAACTCCCTGGAGACAAGAATGACGCCTGAGAATCATTCACCCCCGCCATTCGTTGGACTTGCAAACCTTCTGACCGGCAATTTCGTTGCCGGTGCGCTCGCCGGGCTGGCGCAACTCGGCATCGCCGATCTCGTCGCCGCCGGGCCGCGCTCTCCCGCGGATCTGGCGCGCGAGATCGGCGCCGATGCGAGCGCGCTCTATCGCCTGATGCGCGCCACGGCCAGCGTCGGTGTGCTGGCCGAACAGGAAGACGGCCGCTTTGCCCAGACTCCGCTCTCGGATTGCCTGCGCCGCGACGCGCGACCGAGCCTGCGCGACCTCGCCATCATGGGCGGCCGCGAATGGGGCGCCCTTGGCTGGTCGCAGATCGAATACGGCATCCGCACCGGCAAGCCGTCGGTGGACAAGGTTTACGGCATGCCGATTTTCGAATACATGGCCAAGCACCCGGAGGAGGCCGCGATCTTCAACGGCGCCATGACCGCGCTCTCGGCAATCGACAGCCCGGCGGTCGCGGCGGCCTATGACTTCTCCGGGATCGGCTCGCTTGTCGATGTCGGCGGCGGCCATGGCCTGCTGCTGGCGACGATCCTCGCCAAGACGCCGGGCCTCAAGGGAATTCTCTACGACCTCGACTTCGTCGTCGCCGGCGCCCCCGAGGGGCCGCTCGCCCCTTACATGGACCGCTGCAGCCTCGCTTCGGGCGATATGTTCGCATCGGTGCCCGCCGGCGCCGACGCCTACATCATGAAGCACATCATCCACGATTGGGATGACGAGCGCTGCATCAAGATCCTGAAAGCCTGCCGCGCCGCGGTGAACCCGGGCGGGCGGTTGCTGGTGGTCGACAGCGTGATCGCACCCGGCAACGGTTTCCAGCCTGCCAAATTTCTCGATCTGCAGATGCTGCTGATCCCGGGTGGGCTGGAGCGGACCGAGGCCCAGTTCCGGGCGCTGTTCGCGGCCGCGGGCTGGCGCCTGAGCCGGATCGTGCCGACGATGGCGCCCGATTCCATCCTCGAAGGCGAGCCGATCTAAGCCGCCGGGCGGGTTGCCGTCGGCCATCGTCGCAGTATATGACGGCTTATCGGCAACCCGCCAAACTTCCTGCCCCGAAGAGGAGCCAGATCATGTCGCTGTCCCGCCCCTCCCGCAATCTCCTCCCGATGGCCATGCTGCTCGCCGCCGGCCTCAGCACCGCCGCCGTGCCGGCCGCCGCGCAGAGCTACGGCATCGATCAGGGCACCTGCAATCGTTCGGCGCTGTCGCACAGCTTCGACACCTCGACCAACAACGTCGTCGGCAGCCTGCTCGGCGCCGCCGCCGGCGGCTTGCTCGGCAGCCAGTTCGGCCATGGCAGCGGCAAGTCGCTGATGACGATCGCCGGCGTGCTCGGCGGCGCGATGGCCGGCGGCGCGATCGGCCGCAGCATGGGCCAGCCGGATGCCGCCTGCGTCGACCAGACACTGGAGCGCGGCCAGACCGGCCAGACCGTGGCCTGGCAGAATCCCGACAACGGCACGACCTACAACGTCACGCCGGTGAAGACCTACCAGCGGGAAGGCCGGCCCTGTCGTGATTACACCACCACGGCGGTGATCGACGGCCAGACCCAGACCCTGCACGGCACCGCCTGCCGCCAGGAGGATGGCAGCTGGAAATCACTCGATTCCTCCGGCGACGATCAGTAGAGGCGTGGCCAAAGCCATCCGCCTCTGGCCGCTGCTGACCGCGACCCAGCGCTACGAGAAGATCGTCTCGACGCGCAATCGCGGCCACGGCGTCTATATCGAGGCGCCGATCCTGGCCTATCTGATCGAGACGCCGCAGGGCCGCATTCTCTACGATGTCGGCTGCGACTATCGCAAGATCGCCGACCCGGCCTTGAGGGCGCAGTTCCTGGAGCCGATGCGGCCGCTGTTCGAGCCGCCGGTGATGGACGAGTCGCAGCGCATCCCGAACTATCTCGCGCGGCTCGGCCTGAGCGTGCGGGACATCGACCTCGTCTTTCTCGGCCATCTCCATTTCGATCACGCCGGCGGCTTGTGCGATCTGCCGGGCTGCGAGGTCCATGTCCATGCCGACGAACTCGCCGCCTTCGCCGGCGGCGGCTATGACGGCGTGTTCGCCGACGAGATGGCGGGATCGGCCAGCTTCAGGCAGCAGCGCGGCGAATATGACGTCGCCCCCGGCGTGCGGGCGATCACCTCGCCGGGCCATACCGCCGGCCATATGTCGCTGTTCATCGAGCTGCCCAAGGGCCCGCCGGTGATCCTGTGCGGCGACGCCGCGGATCTGGTCGAGAATCTCGACCACGAGATCGCGCCGGGCGCGTGCTGGCAGGAGGACGAAGCCCTGGCGCTCGCCAGCATCCGCAAGCTCAAAGCGCTCGCCCTACGCGAGAAGGCCGAGTTATGGCCCAATCACGACCTTGCGTTCTTCTGGGCCCAGGCGCCGTTTCCGCGCTGGCGGGAGTAAATTCGCCCGCGCGAGCGCTTGACGCCGCCTCCGACATGGCCAAACACTGATCAACCCAAAACAAGAACAATAAGGGCGGGTCACCATGTCGGAACGGGTCGGCGGGCTGCACCACATCACCCTGTGCACAGGCTCAGCGCAGGGCGATATCGATTTCTTCTACAAGGCGCTGGGCATGAGCCTGGTCAAGCGGACCCTGCTCTATGACGGCAAGGCACCGATCTTCCATCTCTATTTCGGCAACGACACCGGCGATCCCGGCACGCTCACGACCGTGTTCCCGTTCCGTCAGACCGGCCGCAAGGCGCGGCGCGGCGCCGGCCAGATCGAACTCTGCGGCTATTCGGTGCCGGTCGGCGCCCTGCCCTACTGGCAGGAGCGGCTGGCGGCCCATGGCATCCGCGTCTCCAAGGTTTCCGAGCGCTTCGGCCAGGGCGTGCTGCGCTTCGAGCATCCCGACCGCCCGCTCGATTTCGAGCTGATCGAAGACCCGACCGATACGCGCAAGCCCTTCACCGGCGGCGGCATCCCGGCGCAATACGCGCTGCGCGGCTTCCACAGCTGGACGGTGCTGGCGCGCGAAACCGAGGACATGGACATCTTCATGACCGAGGGCTGGAACTACCGGCCGATCGGGACCGACGGCGCCTTCACCCGCTACGTCGTCGGCGACGGCGAGGCCGGCCATGTCATCGACCTGCATCTCCAGCCGGAAGCCAAGGCCGGCAGTTGGTTCTTCGGCGAGGGCTTCATCCATCACGGCGCCTTCAAGGTGCCGAGCCTGGCGGTCCAGGAGCAAGTCAAGGCCGAGGTCGAAGGCATGGGCCTGACCGACTTCTCCGACCGCAAGCATCGCGGGTATTTCGAGTCGATCTATGTCCGCACCCCCTCGGGCGCGCTGTTCGAGGCCAGCCACTCGATCGGCTTCGACGTCGACGAACCCGCCGACAAGCTCGGCCTGGAATTCATCGTCTCCCCGCAATTCGCCGACCAGAAGGACGCGCTGCTGCGCCAGTTGAACGATCCGTTCACGTTGGAGTGAACCCCAGCCCCTGCCACCTCTTACATCGTCATCCCGGCGAAAGCCGGGATCCAGGCCAGAGCCGCGTCCGCGGCGACATGACTCTCCTCCGCGCTCCCGCGCGTAAAGTCTGGATTCCGGCTTTCGCCGGAATGACGGGGTAGGGCGCGGGCTAGCGCGGGTCTTACGCCCCGCCCAAGGACACGAATTTCGGGCTGAGATAGGCCTCGATGGCCTCGGTGCCGCCTTCGGAGCCGTAGCCGGAATCCTTGATGCCGCCGAACGGCACCTCGGGCAGGGCGAGGCTCAGCTGGTTGACGGTGAGCATGCCGGCCTGAATTTCCGAGGCAAGGGTATTGGCTGTCTTGGACGACTTCGTGAAGGCGTAGGAGGCGAGGCCGTAGGGCAGGCGGTTGGCCTCGCCGATCACCTCATCGAGCGTGTCGAACGGGATCATCAGCGCCAGCGGCCCGAACGGTTCCTCGTTCATCACCCGCATCTCGCGGGACAGCCCGGTCAGCACCGTCGGTTCGAAGAAATAGCCCTTGTTGCCGATGCGCTTGCCGCCGGTCTCCAAGGTCGCACCCTTGGCGACGGCATCGGCGACGAAGCCTTCCATCGCGGTGATGCGGCGGTCATTGGCGAGCGGTCCCATGGTGCTGCCGGACTCCAACCCGTCGCCGACCTTGATCTTGGCCGCCCCGGCGAGGAAGCCTTCGAGGAATTGCTCGTAGACGCCGCGCTGCACCAGGAACCGGGTCGGCGAAGCGCAGACCTGGCCGGCGTTGCGGAACTTCGACGCCACCAGCATCTTGGTCGCCGCCGTGACGTCGGCGTCGTCGAACACCATGGCCGGTGAATGGCCGCCGAGCTCCATGGTCGCCCGCTTCATGTGCAAGCCGGCCAGTGCCGCCAGATGCTTGCCGACCGGCACCGAGCCGGTGAACGACATCTTGGCGATCGTCGGGTGCGGGATCAGGTATTCGGAAATCTCCGACGGCGTGCCGTAGACGAGATTGATGACGCCCGCCGGCACGCCGGCATCGGCGAAGGCGCGGACCAACTCGGCCGGCGAGGCCGGGGTCTCCTCCGGCCCCTTGAGGATGATCGAGCAGCCGGCGGCGAGCGCGCCCGAAATCTTGCGCACCGCCTGGTTGATCGGGAAGTTCCACGGCGTGAAGGCGGCGACCGGGCCGATCGGCTCCTTGATCACCAGCTGGTGGACGCCGGGCACGCGCGACGGGATCACCCGACCGTAGGAGCGCCGAGCTTCCTCGGCGAACCAGTCGATGACGTCGGCGGCGGCGAGCGTCTCCATCTTGGCCTCGGCCAGGATCTTGCCCTGTTCCAGGGTCAGCAGGCGGGCGATGCCGTCGGCGCGCTCACGCAGCAGATCGGCGGCGCGGCGCAGCGTCTTCGAGCGCTCGAACGCCGAGGTCTTGCGCCAGATCTCGAAGCCGCGGGCGACGGCGGCGAGCGCCCGATCGAGATCGGGAATCCCGGCATGGGCGACGGTGCCGATGACCTCGGCGGTCGCGGGATTGAGGATTTCGAGCACGCGGCCCGAGGCGGCAGGCGCCCAGGCGCCGTCGATATAGAGCAGGGTCTCGGTCATGACTTGTCCACCTTCACCAGCGAGACGACATGGTCGACCTCGGGCTTGCTCTCGAAGAACGGGCCGACATGGCCGCGCCAGACCTGGAAGGCAGGCGACTTCTGGAAACCCTCGGTATGGTCGGCGACCGAGTCCCAGCGCACGAACAGCTTGTAGCGATTGGGCGTGTCGGATGAGCGCAGCAGCTCATGGCCGTGATAGCCCTTGGCCAGCGCTAGGGATTCGGCGGCGCCGATCTTGAACGCAGCCTCGAATCCGGCCTCCTGGCCGGGCTTGATATAAAGGTCGACGACTTCGAGAATCATGATGCGGATCCTTTGAAAGGGCGGGCGCCGGGAGGCGGCGCTGCAGGATAGCCGCGGCCATCATAATCGAAGCCGGCCAATTCGTGACGGACGAGATCGGGAGACTGGGGTGCCGCGTAATAGGCGCGGATCTCCTTGATCAGCCCAGATGCCGGGTCCATTTCATACCACTCGATGCCGCGCAGGATCGTGCCCGTCGTGGTCTTGAAATGGCACCATTCCATCACCGCCTGCCACGACAGCGGTTCGACCAGCAACCGGTCGACCGTCCAGTAGGAGCCGATCTTCTCGACCGCCGTCGCCCATTTCGCGGCGATGGTCTTGGCGCCGCGAAATGGCCCTTCATACATGCCGGGAGGGAAGTAATGCACCGCATCGGGGGTGAAGCAGCTGATCATCTTGGCCTCGTCGGCCTCGTTGCAGCCATCGAAATAGCGCCGGATCAGCGCCTCGATCCGCGCCCCGCGCGCCGTCAGTTCCGCGTCGTATCCGGCCATGGCTGGCTTCTCCTTAAGAGCCCTTCCCCTTGAGGGGGAGGGTTTGGGTGGGGGTGATGTCGATCGTCGAGCTCGAGGCATCCCGTCGAGATCGATGGGCTCAGGATGTCGGTGAAGGTGCAGTGGAGCCGCTCTGATACGAGAGCGCCACCCCCACCCAACCCTCCCCCCTCAAGGGGGAGGGCCTATGCTTGGGATTGCGGGTTACTCCGCCGCCGACGCCGCAGCGGCCGCGTTCGCCTCTTCGCGCGCGCGGATCTCCGCGGCGCGGACGACAGCGGCGGGGATGCCGCCGATGCCCCAGTTGTCGGGCTGGGTCTCGGCGATATGGACGCGGATACGTTCCTTCTTGGTGCCGAGGATGCCATGGACCACCTCGGTGATTTCGGCGATCAGGCTGTGGTACTGCGCCTTGGTGCGACCGCTCATCAGCACCATCTGGATGAACGGCATCTCGACCGCTTCCATCGGCTCGCGCTGCAGCACGTCGGAAGCCGGCTCGGCGCAGACGCCCCACAGATCGGGATCGATTTCCGTGACCCAAACCTCGAGCCGGTCCTTGGGGGCCTGGAGAATCCGGGCGACGGTGTTCGACACGTCGACAACCAGCTGGCGCAGCTGGGCGCGGGAGTGACCTTTCAGGACACGGATATGGGCTACGGGCATCCTCGACCTCTTGCTGGCGGTGGTGGCGTCTCGGCGGCGATCTGATCAGTCGATCAACTATCGACGATCACGCTATGAAGGGATTTTCCACCTGTCAAATGCCGTTGAGGGCCGCGTTCCATACCCTTTAGGGATCGAGTGGCGGAAAATGGCGGCAATCCGAGACTCTCGACCGCGGCCAGAAGCGGCGCGCAAGGCCATACTCTTTCCGTATTCCCCAGCCCCCGCAAAAGTATTAGACGGCATGATCCGGGGGGATCAATGATAAGGCCAGAATAGGGAAACCATGCCGTCGTACGCCGGTCGAGGGAGTTCAGTCATGAGTAAGATCAAATGCGCGATCATCGGTTCCGGAAATATCGGCACCGACCTGATCTACAAGCTGCGCCGCAGCGCCGTGCTCGAGCCGGTATGGATGGTCGGCATCGATCCGGCCTCTGAAGGCCTGGCGCGCGCCAAGGGCATGGGACTGAAGATCACCGACCAGGGCGTCGACGGGCTGCTGCCGCATGTCCTCGCCGACGGCGTCCAGATCGCCTTCGACGCGACCTCGGCCTATGTCCATGCCGAGAATTCGCGCAAGCTCAACGAGCTCGGCGTGCTGATGATCGATCTCACCCCCGCCGCGATCGGCCCGCTCTGCGTGCCGCCGGTCAACCTGACCGACCTGGTGTCGCAGGGCGTGATGAACGTCAACATGATCTCCTGCGCCGGCCAGGCCACGATCCCGATCATCGCCGCGGTCGCCCGCGTGCAGACGGTGGATTACGGCGAGATCGTCGCCAGCCTGTCCTCGAAATCGGTCGGCCCGGGCACTAGAGCCAATCTCGACGAATTCACCTACACGACCTCGGATGCGTTGGTGCGCGTCGGCGGCGCCAAGCGCGGCAAGGCGCTCTGCATCATCAACCCGGCCGAGCCGCCGGTGATCATGCGCAACACCATCAACTGCCTGACCGAGGGCGTGCCGCAGGAAAAGAAGATCATCGACTCCGTGGTCGCGATGATCGCCGAGGTGCAGAAATACGTCCCCGGCTATCGCCTGGTTAACGGCCCGGTATTCGACGGCAACCGCGTCACCGTATTCATGGAGGTCGCGGGCCTCGGCGACTACCTGCCGAAATACGCCGGCAACCTCGATATCATGACCGCCGCGGCGTCGCGGACGGCGGAACTCTTTGCGGAACATATCCTTGCTGGCAGCGTCCAGCTGACGAAGGCGGTGGCGTGATGACCGGAACCAGCAGCTTGAAGGGCCGCAAGGTCCTCGTCCATGACATGTGCCTGCGCGACGGCATGCACGCCAAGAAAGAGCAGATCTCGATCGCCCAGATGATCAAGGTCGCGACCGCGCTCGATGATGCCGGCGTGCCGCTCCTCCAGGTCACCCACGGCGCCGGCCTCGGCGGCAACTCGCTGCAGCACGGCTTCGCCATGGCCAGCAACGAGGAATATCTCTCCGCCGTCACCCCGCTGATGAAGCAGGCCAAGGTCTCGGTGCTGCTCATCCCCGGGCTTGGCACGATGAAGGAGCTGCATTCGGCCTATGATTGCGGCGCCCGCAGCGTCCATGTCGCGACCCATTGCACCGAGGCCGATACCTCGCCGCAGCACATCGCCTATGCCCGCAAGCTCGGCATGGACACCACCGGCTTCCTGATGATGGCGCATCTCAACGATGCCGCCGGCCTCGCCCAGCAGGGCAAGCTGATGGAATCCTACGGCGCCCAGACCATCTACATCACCGATTCCGCCGGCTACATGCTGCCCGAGGATGTCAAATCGGCCGTTGGCGCCTTGCGTGACGTGCTCAAGCCGGAGACCGAGATCGGCTTCCACGGCCATCACAATCTCGGCATGGGCGTCGCCAACTCGATCGCGGCGATCGAGGTCGGCGCGAGCCGGATCGACGCCTCGGTCGCCGGCCTCGGCGCCGGCGCCGGCAATACGCCGCTCGAAGTCTTCGTCGCCGTGTGCGAGCGC
>CAIUCF010000258.1 GCA_903897565.1 uncultured Rhodospirillales bacterium
AGACTTCGCCGACCCTCGGCTGCCCAATCGGGACCGATGTGTTGCCCGCTATCTCATTGATCGCTGGGCCGAAGAGCGTCCGGACCATATCTATGCGGTGTTCGAGAGCGGCGCGGAATGGAGCTATGCCGAGCTCAGGCGACGCGTCATCGCTAAAGCGGCCGGACTGCAGCGGCTCGGTGTCGCCAAGGGTGATCATGTCGCGGTATGGTTGCCGACCGGCACCGACGCGATCCTGGCTTTCTACGCGATCAACTATCTCGGCGCCGTCTTCGTGCCCTTCAATACCGCGTATCGGGGCGCGATCCTGGCTCATGTCGTCGCCAATTCCGGGGCCCGCATCGCCATTGTTCATCCCGGTCTGGTCGAGCGGCTCGGCGAGATCGGCGGCGGCGGCTTCGAGCATCTCGTGCTGACGACATCCCTGCCGGCTTCGGAGGTCGGCGTGCCGAGTTCGCGCTTCGACGATCTCGCCGGCATCGAGAGCGATCTCGCGCCGTTGGCCGCCCCAATCCAGCCCTGGGATATCCAATCGATCATCTACACCTCCGGCACGACCGGCCCGTCGAAAGGCGTGCTGTCGTCCTATCTCCACATGTTCAGCAATGCCGGGCCGGAATCCTGGCCGATGGTGACCGGCGACGACCGGTATCTCGTCGCCTCGCCGATCTTCCATATCGGCGGCATGGGTGCGGCCTTCGTGATGCTGGCGCGCGGCGGCTCGATCGCGCTGATGGAGAACTACACCACCGAGGGGTTCTGGCCGTTTGCAGGGCGGACCCGGGCGACGACGGTGTTCCTGCTCGGCGTCATGGCGACGTTCCTGTTGAAGCAGCCGCCGTCTGCCGCCGATCGCGATCACCATGTCCGCCAAGCCTTCGTGGTGCCGATCGCCGAGGATATCGAAGCGTTTCGCGAACGCTTCGGCATCGACATCCATACGATCTTCAACATGACCGAGATCTCCTCGCCGATCGTCTCGGCGCGCAATCCGACGAAGAAGGGCACCTGCGGCCGGGTCCGGCCCGGCGTCGAGGTCCGGCTGGTCGACGCCCATGACTGCGAGGTGCCGATTGGCGCCGTCGGCGAGATGATCGTGCGCACCGATCGCCCCTTCGCCATGAACAGCGGCTACAACCGCGCGCCTGAGGCGACGGCTTCCGCCTGGCGCAATGGCTGGTTCCATACCGGCGACGCGTTCCGCCGCGACGAGGACGGCGACTTCTTCTTCGTCGATCGGGTCAAGGACTCGATCCGACGCCGTGGCGAGAATATCTCGTCCTTCGAGGTCGAGGTCGATGTCTGCGCTCATCCCGATATCCGCGAAGCCGCCGCGATCGCGGTGCCGAGCGAATTGTCGGAAGACGACGTGATGATCGTCATCGCCCCGGTGGCAGGACGGGTGGTCGATCCGGTCGCGTTGATCGAGTTTCTCGCGGCACGGATGCCGCATTTCATGGTGCCGCGCTACATCCGCGTGCTCGAAGCGTTGCCGAAGACGCCCTCGGCCAAGGTGCAGAAGGCCGAGTTGCGCGCCCAGGGCGTCACCGTTGATACCTGGGACCGGGAGAAGGTCGGCATCCGCATCCGGCGCGAGACCCTGGCATCGCCCAAACAAGGGGGAGGAGCGTCATGACCGCAGCATTCAAAGTCGGCCGTCATCTCGTCCACCGCATCGAGGAGTGGCAGGGCCGCTTCGCCCCGCCGCAGGCGCTGTTCGACGGTTACGAGGAAAGCGCCTTTGCCCGCGAGGTCGACGGCTTCACCCCGGATTATGTCCGCTACGGCATGATCTACGGCTTTCTCCAGAGCTGGCTGATCGAAGTCGAGGGCCAGCGCGTGCTGTTCGATACCGGCGCCGGCAACGACAAGGAACGGCCGGGGATTCCGATCTTCGGCGGCCTCAAGACCGATTTCATGGGACGACTGGTCGCCGCGGGCTTCGGGCCCAGTTCGATCGACGTGGTCATCTGTTCGCATCTCCATATCGACCATGTCGGCTGGAATACGATGCTGGTCGAAGGCAATTGGGTTCCGACCTTCCCCAATGCCCGCTACGTCATGCCGGCCATCGACCGCGAAGTCTGGGATCCTGCCGATGCCGGGTTTGCCGCGCTGAAGGGCAGCGCCGTCAATACGGCGGTGTTCGAGGACAGCGTGCAGCCGATCCTCGATGCCGGTCGCGCCGAACTCGTCGAGGATGGCCACGAGGTCCTTCCCGGCCTCGTGATGCGTGCGGCGCCCGGCCATACCCCTGGGCAGATGCTGCTCGACATGCAGGACGGCGGCGATCGCGCGCTGTTCACCGCCGATATCCTCCATCATCCGATGCAGGTGATCCGGCCCGACTGGAACAGCGTCTACTGCGAGGCCGGCGAGCAGGCGCGGGCGACGCGTCGCGCCGTGCTCGAAGCCGCAGCATCGACCGGCGCCCGCATCGTGCCGGCGCATTTCGGCGGCACCCACAGTGCTTTCATCGCCCGCGAGGGGGCGGGCTACCGCCCGGTTTACGCCTAACTCGACTTAAGGAAGCGCCAGCTATGGCCGTGACAGCACCGCGTTACTCGTTCGATCCCAGCGCGCCGCAACTGCTCGCCGATCCCTATCCGGTGTTCCGCCAATTGCGCGAGACCGATCCGGTGCATTGGTCGGAACTCGGCTATTGGGTGGCCAGCCGCTACGACGACGTGCGCGGGGTGCTGATGGACCGCACCGGCTTCGGCCAGGGCGATTTCATCCGCAACATCCAGATGTTCTATGATTCCGAATTCGACGTGCTCGGGCAGTCCGGCTATCGCTGGCTGTCGGAGGTGTTCGTCATGCAGGATCCGCCGCAGCACACCCGGGTCCGCAGCCTCGTCACCGGAGTCTTGAACGCCAAGCGCGTGCGCGAGATGGCGCCCCGGATCCAGCAGATCACCGATCGCCTGATCGACAGCTTCATCGCCCGCGGGCGTTGCGATCTGCTCCATGACTTCTCGTATCGCCTGCCGGTGCTGGTGATGTGCGAGATGCTCGGCATCGATCCGGAAGACCCGCGGCTGCCCGACATCATCGACGCAATCGGCAAGAGCTTCATCGTCTTCGAGCTTCGCAAGCTGTCGCCCGCCGAACTGGCGATCGCCAACGGCGCGATCGACCGCCTCGAAGAATTTTTCGCCGAGCTGTTCGCGGCGCGACGCGCACAACCGCGCGATGATCTGGCGACGGCGCTGGTCCAGGCCGGCGACGGCGCCGACGCGCTCTCGTCACATGAGCTGGGCACGGTGGCGATCGGCATCTTCGGCGCCGGTTTCGAGACTACCGCGCATCTGATCGGCAACGGCATGCTGTGCCTGCATCGCAACCCGGCGCAGTGGCAATTGTTGTGCGCTGATCCCGAGGGGCTCGGGGAGAAGGCGGCGGACGAGGCGCTGCGCTACGAGACCTCGATCATCGCCACCTATCGCACGGCGTTCGAGGACCGTCAGGTCGGCGACGTCCTCGTGCGCAAGGGTCAGCGCGTGTTGACCCTCATCGGCGGGGCCAATCGCGATCCCGCGGTGTTCGAGGACCCGGAGCGCTTCGACATCACCCGCGATGCGACCCGACACATGAGCTTCGGCGGCGGCATCCATTTCTGCGCCGGCGCCGTACTCGCCCGTTTG
>CAIUCF010000259.1 GCA_903897565.1 uncultured Rhodospirillales bacterium
AGTCGCTCAATTCCTCGCATCGCATGACCTAGGTAATTTACATGAAAACTACCCTACGATTCCGCCTGGGCGTGTGGCAAGTACGAGATCGCCGGCGATGAAGCCGAGCGCGCCAGCGCGGCGAAGTGTTTGGGGTCGGCTGGGAGCGATCCGAACATTGGCTGGGGCGGGAGGGCGCGAATCTCCCGTCGCGAGCGTGTCAGCGGAATCCCGCCCGCGTCGCAAGCGCCGCGGCTTCGACGCGATTGCGCAGGCCGACCCGTTTCAAAATCTGTCGCACGTGGAGCTTGACCGTCACCTCGGCGATTTCGAGTCGACGACCGATTTCCTTGTTGGAGCAGCCTGAGGAAAGCAGGAGCAGCACCTCCCGTTCGCGCGGGCTGAGCGCTTTGAGCAAATCGCCGGCTGCGGAGGAATCGTCCGCCGTGGCCGCTGACGACGGCACGTCCAGAAGTCCCATCAACCCATCCAGAAGTTCCGGGGGAAGGTAGGTCCCGCCCGAGAGCAGCGCATGGACCGCGGCACTAAACTGTTCCTTGGAAAGCGTCTTCGGCAGGAAGCCTCTGGCGCCGACCCGGATCAGCGCTTGCGCGCTCACCATGGTGACGGTCCCCGACATGATCGCGACCGGCGACCGCGCGGCCTCAGCGATGAACCGTCTGATCCCCTCAGGTCCCTCGACACCAGGCATCCCATAGTCGAGCAGGACAAGATCGAACGGCTCGCCGCGCCCCGACGCCTCGGCACAGGCGGCCAGCGCATCGATCAGCGAGGTTCTGTCGACGATATTGGCTGACGGAAACAGCTTGGAGAGACGGATCTGGATCGCCTCGAGATACATCGGGTGGTCGTCGGCGATCAGGATATTGGGCGCGAACATTCGATGGTTCATCCAGGCTCCTGTACTCAGCCTACCGTTGTCCACCGGCAACGTCCAGTCCGATGCCGCGTGCCGCGACCCCATACCAATGCGCAGCGTACCTATCCGAAAGCGCCCGCTCGATGGCCGGTCTCCGAGGGTAGCATCGAGGCCGTCACATGATCCGGAGCCCGCATGAAACCGCCGTCGCACAGACAAATCGTCGTCATCGACGACCACGCCGATACCGCCGAGGTCGTGGTCGAGATGCTGCGGCGGATGAAGTATCCGGCGTGTTCGATTCCGTCCGATCCCCAGGTCCTGCAAAGGCTCGTGGAAATCAATGCCAATGGCGGAATCGATCTGATCGTGACCGATTTGTTCATGCCCGAGCCCGATGGTTTCGAGATCATCCGCTTCGCGCGGAGTCATCTTTCCTGGGTGCCCGTGATCGGCATGAGCGGTGGTCACACAGCGATGCTTGGCTCGATGCTCGCCTTCGGCGCCTGCGACGTCATCGAGAAGCCTATCGACCCGGCCCGCCTGAAGACTCTGGTGGATCGGGCACTTCTGCGCCTTCCTCGCAACCACGCGGCCTCGCAACACTGAAATCGCGAGCGCCACTGATCACATGTGATCCGTGGCGCGTCGGTCGCGCCCGTCAAGCGCCCCGGGGTGATCCCGCCTCCAGAGGGGACCCGGCCCCTATCCCGGCACCATACCGGCGCCTATCCCGAAGACCCCCTGCCACATACCTTCGCCCGCTCTGTGCCGAGGCCAAGCTCAGGCATGGTGACGCCGCGTTCAACGCCGCCTGTGGTCGCGATTGTCGTGAGACCAGGCCAAGAAGGGGGAAGCAGCATGCGTTTCATTCAAGATATGACGATCCGGACGAAAGTGCTGGGCGCCTTCGCCGCGGTTCTGGGCATCACCGCCGTGCTGGGCGCCTTCGCCAGCAACCGCCTGAGCGTCGTCAACGACCATGCCGCCGAAATCCGCGACAACTGGCTGGTGGCAACGCGCGATCTGGGAACGCTGTCTTCGGTCAGCGAGCGCTTCCGCCAGCATCAACTGCAGCTGCTCCTCAGCATCGATCCGTCGGCGAAGCTCGATCCTTCGATCGCTATCAGCTATGGCAACGATCTCCGCAAAGACGTCGAAGAGCGCGACGCGGCCTGGAATGTCTATTATCCGACCGTGGATGCCGGGGAAGAACGCGGCATCGCCGAGGCGATCACGCGCGACTGGTCGGCGTATCTCGCCGACAGCGCGCAGTTCAAGACGCTGGTTGACGGCGGTCGCTTCGCGGATGCCGCCAAACTCAACACGAGCGCGATGAAAGCGGCTTTCAAGCTGCTCCGGGCCGATCTCGCCAGGGACCTCGACTTCAACGCCAAGGGCGGCAAGAGCGCCGCTGACGAAGGGCAGGTGATTTTCGAATCATCGCGCCTCTGGATTATCTTTGTCGGCGGGCTCGCGGTACTGGTTTCCGTCGCCGCCGGTTGGGGTTTGATCTTCAGCGTGTCGGCGCCGATCCGTCGGATGACTGACGCCATGGCATCGCTCGCGGCGCATGACCTCACCACGCGGATCGACGGAATTGCCCGCAAGGATGAAATCGGTCGGATGGCCCATGCCGTCCAGGTGTTCAAGGACTCGATGATCGAAGCCGACCGGCTCGGCGAAGCCCAGACGGCCGAGCAGGCGGTCAAGGAACGCCGCGCTGCCGCGCTGGAGGGCTTGACGCGCGCCTTCGAGACCAAAATCGGCCTCATGGTGCATACCCTGTCGTCGGCATCGACCGAGATGGAGGCTGCGGCGCAGTCGATGACGTCTACCGCCGGGCGCACCAACGAGCTTTCCGGCTCGGTCGTGACCGCGTCGGGCCAGATGTCGAGCAATGTCCAGACGGTGGCGACCGCGACCGAGGAGCTCTCCGCCTCGATCCAGGAGATCGCCCGTCAGGTGGCGCAATCCGCCGCGGTCTCTGATCGCGCCGTAGAACGGACCAAGGCAACCAACCTAACGGTCCAGGCCCTTACCGAAACGACGCATAAGGTCGGCAACGTCGTCAAGCTGATCAGCTCGATCGCCAGCCAGACCAATTTGCTCGCGCTCAACGCGACGATCGAGGCGGCGCGCGCGGGAGAGGCCGGTCGGGGCTTCGCCGTGGTCGCCGGAGAAGTCAAGAACCTGGCCCAGCAGACCGCCCAGGCCACGGTCGAGATTACCGGGCAGATCGAACAGATCCAAGGGGCGACCGGCCATGTCGTGACGGCGATCCGCGAGATCAACGACACCATTCTCGAGATCAACGAGATCGCCTCGGCGATCGCATCGGCCGTGGAGCAGCAAGGTGCGGCGACTCAGGAAATCGCCCGCAATATCCAGGAGGCGGCCCAAGGGACCCAGGTGGTCACCGACAGCATCTTCCAGGTCAAGGATGCGTCGACGGAGACCGGCGCCATGGCCTCGCAAGTCCTCGGCTCCGCCGGCGAACTCGCGCAACATTCCAGTCAGCTGAAGAGCGAAGTCGATAGCTTCCTGGACGGTGTCAAGGCCGCGTAGGCCGAAGCACGATCCCGCCCCTTCTTCCCTTTGATGATGCTTCCGCCGACAGCGCGGCAGTCTCGGGAGACCAAGGATGGACCATTCAGGTGCGCTCTTCGGCATCATGGCGATGACCGCCAATCTGGTGCTCGCCATCATGTTCGTCGGGTTCTGGCTCCGCGATCATGCCGCGCGTTGGAACGTCTTCTTCGCGACCGCTTACGCGACGGCGGCGTCGGCGCTGATGATATGGCTGACCCTGCCAAGCGCGCCGAGTTTCGGCGAGGCGGTGATGCCGGCGATCTGTGTCGGCATCTCCGGCGCGGCGCTGGTCGGCGGTATCGCATGTCTCACGTCGTCCGCTCCGATCCGCCGGGTCGAGATCGCCGCGATCGCCCTGGTGTCGATGATCATCATCGCCCTGGCCGAGACCGGAAACGGTATCCGCGGTTTCTCCGTCGCCACCGCCGTTCTCGGCGTGGTCAATGTCGCGGGTGGCCTCAAGCTGTTGCGGTCGGGAGGGCCCGCAATCAAGGCACTGGCCGGTCTGTTTCTGATCCGGGGCGTCTATCTTGCGAGCTTCGGGCCGCTGGTGATCGCCGGCTACGCAGTGCCGGCCCTGATCTTCGGCCATTTCCTGACGCTCGGGACAGGATTCGGCCTGCTGTTCGTCGCGTTCATGAATTATGAGAGCCGGCTGATCGGTATGGCCCGCGAACTCGAGGCGAAAAACCGCGAGTTGACGGAACGCGACCATGAATTGACCGAGATGAACGGCACATTATCGGAATTGGCGGTCAAACTCGAACTCAAGAGTGTCGACTCTGCCGAAGCAAGGGTTCGGGCCGAAGCCGCCAATCACGCCAAATCGCAGTTTCTCGCCAATATGAGCCACGAATTGCGGACGCCGCTCAACGCCATTCTCGGCTTCTCGGACCTGCTGCAATTGCCGGGTTTCGCCGAGAGCAAACCGGCCAAGACGATCGAATATATGGCCCATATCCATCAGGCCGGGAGTTACCTGCTGTCACTGGTCAACACCCTGCTCGATACCGCGAAGATCGAGATGCAGGATCTCGAGCTGACACGCGTGGTCTCGCCGTTGCGTCGCGAGGTCGACGAGGCGATCTCGCTGCTGAGCTTCGTCATCGATGCCAAGCGAATCCAGATCACGACCGATCTCGGCGCCGAGATCCTGCTGACGGCGGATTCGCGGCGGCTGAAGCAGGTGCTCGTCAACGTGCTCGGCAACGCCATCAAGTTCAGCCCACCTGAAGGCCGGATCCATCTTGCGGCCCGGGTCTCCAGCGACGGCCAGCTGTATCTGAAAGTCGACGATCAGGGTCCCGGGATCGCGCGCGAGGACCGCGAAGCCGTGTTCGAGCCGTTCTGGCAGAAATCCTCGGTGCAGTCGCGCGACCATGGTGGTATCGGGCTCGGGCTCAGCATCGTGCGGCGAATCGTCGATGCCCATGGCGGCCGCGTCTGGATCGACGACG
>CAIUCF010000260.1 GCA_903897565.1 uncultured Rhodospirillales bacterium
CCTGACCGTCGCCCCGGTGTATTTCGATGCCTCGCTGTGCCCCGAGCCCGAGATCGCCATCGCCGCCAGCCGCTCCTGGGACGAGGCGCTCGCGCTCGGCGAGGCTCACGGCTATCGCAATGCCCAGGCGACCGTCGTCGCCCCGACCGGCACCATCGGCCTGGTCATGGATTGCGACACCACCGGCATCGAGCCCGACTTCGCACTGGTCAAGTTCAAGAAGCTGGCCGGCGGCGGCTACTTCAAGATCATCAACCGCATCGTCCCGGCAGCCCTGGCCACGCTCGGCTATGGCGACACCGAGATCGGCGAGATCATCCGCTATGCGGTCGGCCATGGCAGCCTCAAGGGCGCGCCGGCGATCAACCACGAGAGCCTCGCCGCCCGCGGTTTCGGTGCCGCCGAGCTCGAGAAGGTCGAGGCCGCGCTCGGCTCCGCCTTCGACATCAAGTTCGTGTTCAACAAATGGACCCTGGGCGCCGAGTTCTGCATACAGAAACTCGGTGTGTCGGCGGCCCAGCTCGACGATGTCTCCTTCGACCTGCTGAGCCATCTCGGCTTCACCCGGGCCGAGATCGACGCCGCCAACACCCATTGCACCGGCGCCATGACCCTGGAAGGTGCCCCGCATCTCCTGGCCGAACACATCTCGGTGTTCGACTGCGCCAACCCCTGCGGCCGCATCGGCAAGCGCTTCCTCAGCTGGGAGAGCCATATCCGCATGATGGCGGCGTCGCAGCCGTTCATCTCGGGCGCGATCTCGAAGACGATCAACATGCCGAACTCGGCGACCGTCGATGACTGCAAGGACGCCTACATGCTGTCCTGGCAGTTGGGGTTGAAGGCCAACGCCCTCTATCGCGACGGCTCGAAGCTGAGCCAGCCGCTCTCCTCCTCGCTGTTCGACGGCGACGATGCCGAGGATCAGGTCGAGGAGCTGATGCAGCTGACGCCGGCGCAGCGCGCGCCGATCGTCACCGACCGCATCATCGAGCGGGTGATCGAGAAGGTGATCCAGCGCGCCGAGCGCCGTCGCCTGCCGCATCGCCGCAAGGGCTACACCCAGAAGGCCACCGTCGGCGGCCACAAGGTGTATCTGCGCACCGGTGAATACGAGGACGGCAGCATCGCCGAGGTCTTCATCGACATGCACAAGGAGGGCTCCGCCTTCCGCTCGCTGATGAACAACTTCGCGATCGCGATCTCGATCGGCCTGCAATACGGCGTGCCGCTCGAGGAATTCGTCGAGGCCTTCACCTTCACCCGGTTCGAGCCGGCCGGGATGGTCGAGGGCAACGAGACGATCAAGATGGCGACCTCGATCGTCGACTACATCTTCCGCGAGCTGGCGATTTCCTATCTCGGTCGTACCGATCTGGCCCATGTCCAGCCGGCAGATCTCGCGCCCGACACCATCGGCGGCGGCGATCGCGAGAGCATCCTGCCCAAGGACGCGACCCGCGCCGCCGAATCGGTCTCGGCCCAACTGGAACAGATCCAGCGTGGCGTCAGCTCGGGCTTCGTGCGCACCAAGCTCCGCGTCGTCAAGGGTGGGACCACCCAGGCCAATGCGGCGACCGGCTTTGCCGGCGGCGGCGCCCTGGCGGTCTCGCTCGAACAGGAGACCGTGCAGATCGAGACCCATACCCACGAGCACCACGCGATCCAGGCGGCACCCAGCCGCGCCGAAAAGGTTCGCGAGGCCCGGCTGCGGGGCTATGAGGGCGACAGCTGCGGCGAATGCGGCAACTTCACCCTGGTGCGCAACGGCACCTGCATGAAGTGCGACACCTGCGGCTCGACCTCGGGCTGTTCGTGAGCCGCCGGCCGACAAAATGTGAATGGCACGGAGGTTTCGCTCAACGTAACCATCTTGTGACTCAAACGGCGCAACAGTTCCGCTCACTCGATTTTCGATGAGTGCGACTGTTGCGCCCGAGAGCGAGGAATTGAAGCGTTTTCAGTATCTTAGAGAATATGGTCTCAACAGTTCAACTCAGCCTGACGGAAACCACGAAGGGCTGATCTAACCCACTACCCCGGCCACCTTTAACCAGATGGCCGGGAGCGGCAAAAAACAAGAAAACAGGAAACGGCAGGGAGGCGCATTTTTTATCGAGATCGGTCGATCTCAGGAGTCCGTCGTGCGCAGCGATACCGGCCTTCCGGGAGGTTCACCCGGTGATTCTCAACAACAGCTCCTGGACGAGTTCCGGGCTTCCGGCCTGTTGGATGGCCTCGGCGATCCCGATGGCCTCCGCCTCTTCAGTGCCCTCAGACCCGTCACCAGGACCTACCTCCACGACGAATTCATCTGCCAATCGGGGGCCGAGGGAACCGCCTTCTGGATCCTGCGAA
>CAIUCF010000261.1 GCA_903897565.1 uncultured Rhodospirillales bacterium
ACGCATCGCCGCGGCCTTATCGCCGTCCATCGACCCGAAATTGCCCTGCCCGTCGATGAGCATCAGGCGCATCGAGAAATCCTGCGCCATGCGGACCATGGCGTCATAGATCGAGGAATCGCCATGGGGATGGTATTTACCCATGACCTCGCCGACCGCGCGGGCCGATTTGCGGAAACCCCGGTTCCAGTCGTTGCCGGATTCCTTCATGCCGTAGAGGATTCGGCGATGGACCGGCTTCAACCCGTCGCGGACATCAGGAAGCGCTCGTGACACGATCACGCTCATGGCGTAATCGAGATAAGAGCGCTTCATCTCGTCTTCGATGGTGACGGGCGAGATATCGAACGAGGGCGGTGGGGTTTCTGGTGTGGTGGCCAAGATCTTCAGACTTCAATCAATGAGGGGCATGCCGGACACGATGCGCCGAGGCCGCCGGGACTCGCGGGGAGCGGCGACCCTATCAAAGTTTGGCGGCAGCAACAACGCGACTGGTGGGACGCCGGCCTGATGTCTGTTTCCAGCAAGGCTCCCCTCGACCGCAAGCGTCTCAGGAAGCTCCTGGCGATGCTCGACTCCAACCATGACGGCGAAGTGCTGAACGCCGCGCGCCTCGCCTCGGGCCTGTTGCGCGAGGCTGGGCTGAACTGGGGCGACATCGTCTCGGATACGCCGACGATTTCGGAGACGGATACAGCCGATCTCGCCCGACTCGACGACCTCATCGCCGCCAAGAACGTCACCGACATTCTCAAGATGCGGCTGCGGGCCATGCGAGTTGCCCTGCGCAATCATCGCCTCGCCGAGTCGGACCGGCGACTGATCTGGATTCTCCACCGCAAGGCAGTCATCGACGGCGCAATCATCCACCCATGACGCCTCGCCTGCTGCCGCCACGACTCGCCGCCGCGCGCGATCGGCTCCTCGAGGGGGTCTCGCGCAGAAGCCTGCAGCAGCAGGCGACAGCGCTGTCGCAGCGCTACCGGTCAGTGGCCGGCGGTCACGCCCAGGCCAACGAAGTCCTCGCCTATACCGTGACGCGCATGCCGGCAACCTACGCCGCCGCCACCGCTGTCCTCGACGAATTGGCGGCGCGCCTCCCGGATTTCGCGCCCGCCAGCCTGCTCGACCTTGGCGGCGGCCCTGGTACGATGGCCTGGGCTGTGGCGACGGTGTTCGACTCGCTGGCTGCGGTGACGTCGGTGGAGGCCGAACCGGCCTTCCGGACACTGGCTGCGCAACTCGCCGCCGATCATCCGCTGCTTTCCGGCGCCGAGTGCAGAGCCGTCAATCTCGAGCAGCATCCGGAGATCGCCGGGCGATACGATCTCGTCACCGCTGGCTTCATGCTCGCGGAGATTGCGGCGGCGCGCCTCCCGGCGGTAATCGCGGGCGCCTGGGCTGCGACCTCGGGTGTCCTCGTGCTGATGGAGCCCGGCACACCGGCCGGCTTTGCCCGGCTTCGTGCGGCGCGGACGCAGGTGATCGCGGCAGGCGGCCACGTCATCGCGCCCTGCCCGCACGACACCGACTGCCCGATGACCGGCACGGATTGGTGCCATTTCGCGGTTCGCCTGGCGCGCGACCGCGAGCATCGCCAGGTAAAGGCCGTCGAGGCACCGTTCGAGGACGAGAAATACGCCTACGTCGTTCTTGCCCGCGAGCCCGTCACGGCGATTGCCGGGCGCATTCTCAGACCGCCGCGCATCGGCAAGGTCGACGTCGTGGCGACAGTCTGTGGACCCGCGGGCATCGCGGAACGGCGGGTCCTGTCCCGGCAACGCGGCGAATATCGCATCGCCCGCGACTGGCGCTGGGGCGATGCGATCTAATAACTCTCAGGTGCCGTTGCGGATGTAGTGGTTGAAGTATTTCTCCGCGAGCAGGTCGGTCACGACGATGATGCAGACATCGGTGGTCTTGAAGACCGGATCGATCACCGCGCCGTCACCGATCATGCCGCCGAGGCGGAGATAGCCCTTGATCAGCGGCGGCAGCGCCGAGAGGGTTGCGCGGGCGTCGAGATCGGCGACCGCGGCAGCGGCGTCGACCTGATTGGCGGGCAGAATATTGGTCGCGACGTAGCGCTCCGGCAGGGCGCGGGCGCGAATCGCCTCGGGCGCGAGATGGTTGTAGTGCAGATATGACAGCGTCCGGGCGAGCGCGGCCGGGTCGATCCCGGGCAGGCTGGCGCAGCCGAACATCAGCTGGACGCTGTACTGGTTCACATAGGTCGCGATGCCGCGCCACAGCAGCTGCATGGTCGGGCGGCTGCGAAACTCCGCGTCGACGCAGGCACGGCCGAGTTCGAGCACCTCACCCTGCACACTTAGCAACGGCGTAATGTCGAATTCGGTAGCGGTGTAAAACCCGTCGAAACGCTCGGCGACGCTGCGGCGCAGCAACCGATAGGTACCGATGACACGCGTTTCCGCGCCCTCGCCGGTGCCGTGATGGATCACGAGCAGGTGATCGCAAAAGGCGTCGTAACGATCGAAATCGCGCTTCTCGACACGCATCTGCGGTGTCGCCTCCGCGCCCATCTCCTCATAGAAGACCGTATAACGCAGCCGCTGTGCGGCTTCGACATCGTCGCGATCACGGGCAAGACGAACCTCAAGCGGACCACTGCGCAGTCCCTCGAAGATCGATGGCAGGCCTGGGATAATCCGGCTATGGGTCTCGAACATCGGCATCAGTCTGGCGGTCGCGTTGGGCATTACGGGTCCCTCGGGCCTATCTCCGTGTTCAAGATGAACATCAAGGCGTGGCCTTCACCAGGAGATCCGATCTCGATCTCCTGGGCACTCTCTTAAAAAGAAAACACGACAATTTGATGACGTCCTCAATTGCCAATCGGACAATGCAGACACGACTCTCGAAGTGCGTTTCTTTTCAAGTATATCCGCATGTAATGTCGTTTGCATAACTGTCAAGAGGTCGCAACACGACATCGGCCGGCCGCGGCGTTTGATGAGACATCGCCGATTCGCGATGGCCACGGCGCGAACGAGCAGCCATTACCGGAGGCCGATGACCCGGCGCCCTTCCGGCGCCGAAACCGTGTAGCCGAAATCGATCCGGCGGGTTTCGCCCGGCTGATAGGTCGCGGTCCAGGAGACGACGCCAGGCTTGTCATCGACCGCTGCGGCCGTGGGCGCGGGGTCCGCCTTGATCGCGACCTTGAGATCGGCATCGCCGGAGACCGGCGCCTGGTCGAGAATCGTGATCGGGATCGGCCGGTCGTGGTGGCTGGCGATCGTGATCAGGGCGGTGCTCGCGACGACATTCTGCTTGTCCCAGATGATGCCGTCGCGCGAGCTGCGCTTGCCCTGGGGTTGATAGGTGACCTTGACGCGATCGTCGGGGCCGAACGACAGCGCGGCATGGTCATGCGGCTGGACGAGAGGAAGGTCGGCCTTGCCGACAAACGCCCCATCGAGAAACAACGCGACACTACCGGGCAGGTAGGCGGCGGGTGAGTTGTCCTCGAGGCGGGCCTGAAGATAGGCCGTCGTGTCCATCCGAGGGACGGCGATGACCGAGAGCGCCGTCGCCCTGTCACGCACGTCATTGATCCGAACGCGGCGTTCGGTCCCGTCGCTCTTGATCGTACTGCGGGCCGGGATGACGTACTCGACCGAAAGCCCGGTCCGCGCGACTTGCGCCTGGATCACGGCGGCCTCCTGCATCGCCTTGTCCAGGGCGTCGCTTCGCGGCTTTCGCGCTTCCAAGTAAGGAGCCGGCGCCGGCGCACTCATCGTCATCGCAACGTTGTCGGCCGCCACTTGCGGACCGGGGGGCGGTGCAAGATCGATCGTCCACGGATAAAGTACGGGGACGACCGTGCGGCGGCTCGGCTGCGACGTCGAGAGGGTCAGGTCCACGTCCGACCAATCCTCCCCTGTCGATTGCGTCACCACGGCGTCCTGGTTCAAGCGCAATTCCGGCGTCGCAATGGTCTCGAGCCGCGCCTCGTAGACCGGGTACCAGCTGGCACCCGGCACCTGGTAGGAGAGCCGGAGCTGAAGACGCGCCGAGCGATCGGCGTGAACGTTCACGACCACAAGCAGCGCCTGGGTATCGGGACTGCCGAGGCGATCTAGTTCGGCTTGCAGCGCCGCCTGCTTGTCGGCGAGTTCGCTGCGGTCGCGGGCCGCGATTCGCTGGCCCTCGGCGGCCTCGGTCACGCCTTCGCGGATCGCCACCCACGCCGATTTCCAACGGTCCGGCGCGGACTTCAGTGGCGCGTTCTGCGGCCTGGGCG
>CAIUCF010000262.1 GCA_903897565.1 uncultured Rhodospirillales bacterium
AGGCGACCTACGACGTCCAGCCCGAGGCCAATTTCCACTACAAGCCGCTCTGGGATCCCGAGCGCGAAATCTTCGACAAGCGCCGCACCGCGATCGTCATGAAGGATTTCTACGCCCTCAAGGATCCGCGCCAGTTCTTCTACGGCAGCTACACCATGACCCGGGCGAAGCAGCAGGAAGCGCTCGACGGCCACATGCAGTTCATCGAGAAGCGCGACCTGATGCGGCATCTGCCGGAAGACGTTCAGAACGCGATCATCACCCTGCTGGTGCCGATGCGCCATTACGAGTGGGGCGCCAACATGGCCAACGCCCAGATCGCCGCCTATGGCTGGGGCACCGCGATCACCCAGGCCGCGATGATGGCGACCATGGACCGGCTCGGCATGGCACAGCATCTCTCGCGCCTCGGCTTGCTGCTCGACGGCAACCAGGGCAGCTCGCTGTTGACCGCCAAGACCGAGTGGACCGACAACCCGATCTTCCAGCCGCTGCGCAACCGCGTCGAGGATCTGTTCGTCACCAAGGACTGGTTCGAGACCATGGTGGCGCAGAATCTGGTGGCCGACGCGTTGGTCTACCCGCTGTTCTTCCTCCACTACGACAACCGTGTGATCTCGGCCCATGGCCAGGCGCTGTCTCTGGTGCTCGACTACATGATGAAGTGGTACCAGGAGACCTCGAAATGGGTCGATGCGGTGGTCAAGACCGCCGCTGCCGAATCGCCCGAGAACAAGGCCCTGATCTCCGGCTGGATATCCAAGTGGCGCGGCGGCTTTGCCGAAGCGCTGGCGCCCCTGTCGGCCAAGATGTTCGGCGCCGAGGGCGATGCCGTCCTCGCCGAAGTGGTCGCCGCGTTCGACCAACGCGTGACGAAGCTGGGAGTCGTCTGATGACCGATACAGTGGCACCCGAACAGCTCGTCTTCATCGCGCTGCAGGCCAATAGCGATACGATCTCGATCATCGAGGCGATCATGGCCGACAACCCGCGCGCCGTGCTCAACGAGTATCCGGCGATGGTCAAGATCGACGCGCCCGGCCGTCTCGTCATCAAGCGCGAGACGATCGAGGAGGCGCTCGGTCGCAGCTACGATCTGCGCGAGATCCAGCTCAATCTCATTTCGCTCGGCGGCTCGGTCGACGAGAGCGAAGACGAATTCATCTTGGAATGGAAGCGCGTCTAAATCCGCGAATATCCTTATAGGGAGGACAATATCATGTCTGCCACGGAAGAATTGAAGCCCGTCAAGAAGTTGAACCTGAAGGAAAACTACTCGCTGCTGACGCGCGGGCTGGGCTGGGAGCCGACGTATCACACCAAGGCCGCCGTCTACCCGATGATGGCCTTCGAGGGCATCAAGATCCATGACTGGGACAAGTGGGAGGACCCGTTCCGCCTGACCATGGATGCCTACTGGAAATACCAGGGCGAGAAGGAGCGCAAGCTCTACGCGATCATCGACGCCTTCCAGCAGAACAACGGCCAGTTCCAGGTCACCGATGCGCGCTACGTCCAGGCGCTGAAGGTGTTCATCAACGGCGTGACCGAGCTGGAATACCTGTCGCATCGCGGCTTCTGCATCCTGTCGCGCGAATTCGAGGGCGTCGGCCCGCGCATCGCGGCGCAGATGCAGTCGATCGACGAGCTGCGCCATGCGCAGACCCAGATCCATGCGATCAGCCAGTACAACAAGTACTTCACGGGGATGAGCTGCTTCCCCTACCAGTTCGACCATGCCTGGTACCTGTCGATCCCGAAGTCGTTCTTCGAGGATGCGGTCTCGTCCGGCCCGTTCGAATTCATCACCGCGATTTCCTTCGCCTTCGAATACGTGCTGACCAACCTGGTGTTCATGCCGTGGATGTCGGGCGCGGCCTTCAATGGCGATATGGCGACGGTGTCGTTCGGCTTCTCGGCGCAGTCCGACGAAGCCCGCCACATGACCCTCGGCATCGAGGTCATCAAGTTCCTGCTCGAGCAGGATCCGGACAATCTGCCGATCGTGCAGCGCTGGATCGACAAGTGGTTCTGGCGCGGTTACCGCCTGCTGACCCTGCTGGCGGCGATGATGGACTACATGCTGCCCAAGCGCGTGATGTCGTGGTCGGAAGCCTGGGAAATCTATTTCGAGCAGAACGGCGGCGCGCTGTTCGTCGATCTTGCCCGCTACGGCGTCAGGATGCCGAAATATTGGGAAGTGACCGTCAAGGAAAAGGGCCTCGTCAGCCACCAGCTGTGGAGCACCTTCTACCAGCTGCGCCACGCCGTCGCCTTCCCGGTCTGGCTGCCGTCGGATGACGAAATGGATTGGATGTCGGCGAAATACCCGGACACCTTCGACAAGTATTTCCGGCCGAAATACACCTACTGGAAAGAGCTGGAAGCCGCCGGTACGCCCTATATCGTCGACACCCTGCCGGTGCTGTGCCAGACCTGCCAGTGGCCGACCCTGTTCGCCGAGCCGGATGACCCGATGCAGACCTGCCATCGCGAGTCGGTCTACAAGGGCGAGACGTTCCATTTCTGCTCGGATGGCTGCAAGGACATCTTCGACTACGAGCCGGAGAAATACGTCCATGCCTGGATGCCGGTGCAGCAGATCTTGCAGGGCAACTGCTTCCTGCCCGGCGTCGATCCGACCGCCCCGGACTTCAACCCGTTGGTCGAGGCCCTGAAATACATGGGCATCAAGCCCGGTATCGACGGCGGCGATTTCGCGACCTGCCAGGACGCCCGCAACTGGGAAGAGTGGACCAAACGCGCTGCGTCGATGTACGAGGCGATGGCGACCCCGCCCGTCGCCACGGCCGCGGAATAAGGAGAAACGTCATGAGCGTTCGCGCCATCACGCCGGACTACCACGGCGATTTCAAGGACACCGAGGACAAGTACCACGGCCAGCGCCTGCTCGGCCTCAGCTGGGATCATAACGGGCTCTACACCAACCCGTTCTGCATCCCGGTGGCGCCGGACATGCCGTTCGCCGCCCTGGCCGATCAGGTGATCCCGAAGCTGTTCGGGCCGCATCCCGACTTCTCGGGCATCGACTGGTCGAAGGTCACCTGGTATCGCGGCGCCACGGCCTTCACGCCGGACCGGGCCAAGACGCTCGACGAGAACGGCATCAAGCACAAGGCGCTGATCCGCTTTGCGCTGCCCTCGCCGGGACCGTTCGCCCGCTCGCTGGGTGTGGCGGCCTGACATTATCAAGCCCTCCCCCTTGAGGGGGGAGGGTTCGGGTGGGGGTGGCGCTCTCGCAAGAGAGCGGTTGGTTATCATGGACTTGCTTGCTGTCGGCAGGTGATTCCGGGGCAGCATCACCCCCACCCCAACCCTCCCCCCTCAAGGGGGAGGGGGTAAGACGTGATTCTAGACGAGGAGCTCTGCCATGAGCCATGAGCTGACCATCGAGCCGCTCGGGCGGACGATTGCGGTCGAGGACGACCAGACCATTCTCGATGCCTGCCTGCGCGCCGGCATCTGGCTGCCGCATGCCTGCTGCCACGGGCTGTGCGCGACCTGCAAGGTCCAGGTCACCGATGGCGAGGTCTCCCATGGCGATGCCTCGCCCTTTGCGCTGATGGATTTCGAGCGTGAGGAGGGCAAGACCCTGGCCTGCTGTGCGACCATGGAGAGCGACGTCACGATCGAGGCCGATATCGACGAGGAGCCGGATGCCGAAAACATCCCAATCCGCGACTTCACCGGCACGGTCACCCGCATCGAGACCCTGACGCCGACGATCCGCGGCATCTGGTTCAGCCTCGATGAGCCGATCCACTTCCAGGCCGGGCAATACGTCAACATCAACATCCCGGTCGGCGGCGCCGAAGGCGTGCTGTCGCGGCCGTTCTCGATCGCCAGCGCCCCCGGAACCGGCCGCGAGATCGAACTCAACATCCGCATCGTCCCCGGCGGCGCCGGCACCGCCTATCTTCACCAGAATGTGAAGATCGGCGACACCATGACCCTGACCGGCCCCTATGGCCGTTTCTTCGTGCGCAAATCGGTGATCAAGCCGATGATCTTCATGGCCGGCGGCTCTGGCCTGTCCAGCCCGCGCAGCATGATCCTCGACCTGCTCGAGGAAGGCTGCGGCCTGCCGATCACCCTGGTCTATGGCCAGCGCACCCGCGCCGAGCTCTATTATCACGAAGAATTCCTGGCCCTGGCCGAGCGCTATCCCAACTTCACCTACGTCCCGGCGCTCTCGGACGCCGGCGCCGACGACAGCTGGCCGGGCTTCCGCGGCTTCGTCCACGAGGCCGCCAAGGCGCATTTCGACAACCGCTTCAGCGGCCACCACGCCTATCTCTGCGGCCCGCCGCTGATGATCGACGCCTGCATCAACACCCTGATGCAGGGCAGATTGTTCGAAGCCGACATCTTCACGGAGATCTTCCTGTCGGCGGCGGACAGCCAGAAGGTGCGGAGCCCGCTGTTCCGGAAGATTTGAGAGGGGGGCGGAGCGTCGGTCGCGCCGATCAAACCCTGCGAGCGACGCGTCGCGAATAGCCCGGTAATCGCGCCAGTATAGTCTGCAAGCCAAATCGGCTGTGGCGCCGATTCGCTGCGCCGTCTCGGCCGTATGCTGTCGCGGCTGGCCGTTCCGCATGCCTTGAATCTAACCCCCTGGCGCCCATTGCGAGAACCGAGAGATTGTCTACACTCCCGCGCCGGGAGGCGGCTCGACCGGGCCGCGGCACGGCAAGTGAAGAGGCGGGTTAAATGCTGGGTTTGATGCAACACCGGGAGTTGCTGCTCTCGTCGATTATCGATCACGCGGCGCGCTATCACGCGGATGG
>CAIUCF010000263.1 GCA_903897565.1 uncultured Rhodospirillales bacterium
GAAGCGGTCGAGCAGCGTGCCGACATCCTCGCCGAAGCTGATGATGCGTTGCGAACTCGGTAGATTGATCCCGGCCTCGGCGAAGGCGATGTCGAGCCGGCGGTAGAACTCAGCGCCGACCGCGCCGTTCTTGAGCGGCAGGGTCTTGATCCGGCCCTGGAGCTGGATGCCGTTGCTGTCGAACAGCGAAATTCCCGACAGGTCGATCGTGTTCAGCATATAGGCGCCGACCACCGTGTCGTCGCGCATGCCGTCGGCGACGGCCTGCATGATGCCGAGCGCCTTCTCGATATCGGCGCCGCGCGCGACGGTGATCGAGATCACCTGATGGGCGAATTCCTTGCTGCGGTTCTTGACGGTGGAGATCTCGCTGAACGGGATGGTGTGCAGCGCGCCCTCCACGTCGCGCAGCTTGACGGTGCGGATCGAGATCGCCTCGACGATGCCGGCGCGGCCGCCGAGATCGACCAGGTCGCCGACCGCGATCGTGTTCTCGATGACCATGAACAAGCCGGTGATGACGTCCTTGACCAGGGCCTGCGAGCCGAAGCCGACCGCAAGGCCGACCACGCCGGCGCCAGCAAGCAACGGCGCGATGTTGATGCCGAGCTCGGAGAAAATCAGCAGCCCGCCGACGATCAACAGCATCACCAGCGCGGCGTTGCGCAGCAGCGGCAGCAAGGTGCGCATCCGCGCGGTGCGGGCGATGCGGACGCCATTGCCGTCGACCGTCTCGAGGTAACGATCGATCGTGGCGTTCATCGTCTCCCACATCAGGAACGCGGTGCCGATGACGATCGCGATATCGATCAGCTTTCCCGTGAGCTGCTCGCCGATGGTCGAGGTGAACCAGCCATAGGCGCCGATGCCCCAAATCTCGAACAGGGTCACGACGACGAACAAGCGGATCGCGATGATCGTCAGCGATGTCAGGAAGGGCACGTAGCGATTGGCGCGGGCCTCCAGTGTGGGGTAGCGGCGCTTCATGTCGTCCGGCACCGCGAAGCCGCGCCGCGCAACCTGCCGGGCGCCCTGGATGACGAGGCGGGCGGCGATCACGACGGCGATGGTCAGCACCGAGGCCCGGAACAGGAAGCTGAACCCGCCCTCGATCTTGAGGGCGTAGACCAGGAAAATGCCGGCAATATAGACCACCGCGAGGCCGTGCCAGATATCGGCGATGCGATGACGCAGGAAATCGAGCGCGGGATGCCGGGGGGTCAGGGTCGCCGGCGCCGTCGCTTCCGGCGGTGGCTCGGCGGCGTCGCTGTCACCGGAGACGTCGATCTCCACCGGCGGCGCGATCGGTCGCGGACGCAGCCATTGCGCGACGGGCAGCCGGTTCTGGATCACGAACATGATCGCCAGGGCGGCGACCGCGAGCGCGATCAGCTTGTTGAGCGTCTGCACCACCGGCTCGGGCACGTCGAGCAGGGGCGCGATCGTGCCCAGCGAGAAACCGTAGACGCTCAGATTGACGAAGCGCCGGGTCCAGATGAACAGATAGGTCGCGGATTCCGCCGAGATTGGGGGAAATTCCCAGGCGATCTCGCGCGGCGTGATGAGCAGGGTGCGTGCGGCGACGATCAGCAGCCGGGCGGTCAGGACCGCCTCGATCGCGATCGTGGTGACACCGGTCGTCGCCGCGCGGGCGCTGACGAAGGGTAGTGCCATCAAGGCGACGCCGGCAAACGCGAGAGGCGGCATCAGATCGAGGAATAACTGTACCAGCAGCAGCGCCGAGCGTCCGTACCAGGACTGGGATTTCCAGCCGAGACTGACCCGCCGGAATCGTGCCAAGCCGGCTCGGACCAGCCAATCGGCGCCGAACGCAGCGGCGAAGATGATCCCGAGCTTTTCCGTAACCAGAAGCCAGAACTGGCGTGTGCTGGGATCGGACATGCCGGCCTGGAACCAGGACCACAGGACCGGTGCGTCGATGATCGCCCCCTCGGTCGCCGTGAGTTCGACGACCATGGCACGAAAATGACTGGTGACCTCGTTGACGAGGCCGGCGGCGGGCGAGGTGATGGCAGGCGGTGCCGCTGCCTGCTGAACCGCGATCAGCGCCTTGATCTGGCGGATCAGCTCGCCGCGCTGCTTGTCGTCCTGCAGCGTATCGACGAGGTGATTGAGATCGCCGGCGCTAGGCTTGGCGGCGGTGTCGGCCGGCGGCGTCGGTGTTTCGGGCGGGCTCGTATTGGGAAAGCTGGGCGTCGGCGGCGGTGCTGGCTTGGCGATGATGGCCGGCGGCGGATTCGGCCCGGCAGGCGTCGCCGCCAGCAGATTGTCCGAAGACCCCGCGAAGACCACTGCCGCTGCCGCGAGCACCCATCGCCACGGCCCCAGCCGCATCAGTCGTCGCCCATCCGCAGGGCGGCGAGGAAGGCGGTCTGCGGGATGTCGACCTTGCCGAACTGGCGCATCCGCTTCTTGCCCTCCTTCTGCTTGTCGAGGAGCTTGCGCTTGCGCGAGATATCGCCGCCGTAGCACTTCGCCAGCACGTCCTTGCGCAGCGCCTTGATGGTCTCGCGGGCGATCACACGGGCGCCGATGGCGGCCTGGATCGGGATTTGGAACAGCTGCTGCGGGATCAGGTCCTTGAGCCGCCCGACCATGGCGCGGCCGCGCATATCGGCCTGACTGCGATGGACGATGGTCGAGAGCGCATCGACCGGCTCGTGATTGACCAGGATATTCATGACGACGAGGTCGCCGGGCTCGTAGCCGTCCATCTGGTAGTCGAAGCTGGCGTAGCCGCGGCTCACCGACTTGAGACGATCGTAGAAATCGAACACGACTTCGTTGAGCGGCAGGCGATAGACCAGCATGGCGCGGTTGCCGGCATAGGTCAGGTCGATCTGCTGGCCGCGGCGCTCGGTGCACAACGCCAGGATGGTGCCGAGATATTCGTCGGGCACCAGGATGGTCGCCTTGATCCAGGGCTCCTCGATGCGCTCGATCTTCGACGGGTCGGGCATGTCGGCGGGGTTATGCAGCTGCAGCATGCCGCCGTCGTGGTTGAGATAGATGTTGTAGACGACGCTCGGCGCGGTCGTGATCAGGTCGAGATTGAACTCGCGGGTCAGCCGCTCCTGGATGATCTCGAGATGCAGCAGGCCGAGGCAGCCGACGCGGAAGCCGAAGCCCAGCGCCGCCGAGGTCTCGGCCTCGGCCTCGAACGAGGCGTCGTTGAGGCGCAGCTTGCCGAGGCTTTCGCGCAAATGCTCGTAATCGGCGGCGTCGATCGGGAACAAGCCGCAGAACACGACCGGGATGACGGGCTTGAAGCCGGGCAGGGGCTCCAGCGCCGGATTGCGCTCCTCGGTCAGGGTGTCGCCGACCTTGGTATCGGCGACCGCCTTGATGCCGGCGGTGATGAAGCCGATCTCGCCGGGACGCAGCTCGCCGGTCGTGATCGGCTTGGGCGTGAACACGCCGACGCGCTCGACGGTGTGCGAGGCGCCGGTCGCCATCATCCGCAGCTTCTGGCCGGACTTCAGGACGCCGTCCTTGACCCGGACCAGGATCACCACGCCGAGATAGGCGTCGTACCAGGAATCGACCAGCAGAGCCTTGAGCGGCGCGTCATCCTCGCCTTTGGGCGCCGGCAGGCGGGCGACGAGGGCTTCGAGCACGCCTTCGATATTGAGGCCGGTCTTGGCCGAGATCTCGACGGCGTCGGAGGCATCGAGGCCGATCACATCCTCGATCTGCTGCTTGACGCGGTCGGGCTCGGCGGCCGGCAGGTCGATCTTGTTGAGGACGGGGACGATCTCGTGATTGGCCTCGATCGCCTGATAGACATTGGCGAGCGTCTGCGCCTCGACGCCCTGGCTGGCGTCGACCACCAGTAGCGAGCCCTCGCAGGCGGCGAGCGAGCGGCTGACCTCGTAGGCGAAGTCGACATGGCCCGGTGTGTCCATCAGATTGAGGACGTATTTCTGGCCATCCTTGGCGGTGTAGTTGAGGCGGACCGTCTGCGCCTTGATGGTGATGCCGCGCTCGCGCTCGATATCCATGCTGTCGAGCACCTGCTCCTTCATCTCGCGGGCCTCGAGGCCACCGCAAAACTGGATGAGGCGATCGGCAAGCGTCGACTTGCCGTGGTCGATATGGGCGATGATCGAGAAATTACGGATGTGCGAGAGATCGGTCATGGAGTCTTGACTGGCTGAGTGAGCCCGGAACATAGGTCGCAATGCGATGCGGTGCAACAGATGGCGGCTGTTGCTGCTGCGTGGCGGGTATCCAGATCGGATTGTCCGAGGAAATGGAGCCGAGACTGGATCCGCCGCCGATTGACCAAGTGGCGACGAAATCGTTCAATTGCCCTTTTTGCGACACGGTGGAGACGGAACAGAGCGCTATGGGCGACCTTGGTAATAGCAGCGGCGAAAGCCCGACCGCCGTATCAGTTGCGAATACGCGAAGAGATCCTGGAGGCCGCACGCGCAATGTTGAGCGGTGCGCTCTCGTTTATCGAAGGTTCCCGGACAGTCACCCGACGGTATGATGATGCGGGAATCCCCCACCTGGATCCCGATATCGTCGGTTTTGTCGTAATCGAGAGCTACACCGACGCGCTTCCCCTTGGCGATGTCCGGTGGCACTGGCAGGTAGAGGCGCTCGACAAGCTTCAGCCCGAGATCGATCAGACCGAGGCCAGGGCACGGCGCGAGCTGACTGCGGCATGCAAAAGCCTCTTCAGCCGATTCGGGAACTGATCGCGTCAACACAACCGATCGGGCACTCTCGATCGTCAGGAGCTGATGATGACGAACGCAGAAGACCAAGTCCTCAAAGACATCGGTTGCAACAATACAAATCGGGAAGAGCAGACTCTTCCTGAGAGGCTAGCCGGCTTGCGACGGCGACATCCATTGCCGCGTCTCACCGGCCTAGCCGCGGATAAGGCGTTCTTTGATCGACTCTCCGGTGACGCTAAGGACGGTGACGCACCCTAAGCCGCTCCCGCCATGCGCTCCAGCGCGGCGTTGACCTGGGAGCCTTCCATGAAGTCGAACAGCTTGCCGACGGCCATCGGCTTGCCGAGCAGGAAGCCCTGCAGGTGGTCGCAACTGAGGTCGCGCAGGAAGCCGAGCTGTTCGTGGGTCTCCAAACCTTCCGCGGTCACCGTCATGTGCAGGCTGTGGCCCATGGCGACGACGGCGCGGACGATCGCCATGGCCTCGCTATCCTGCTCCAATGCCGCGACGAAGGAGCGGTCGATCTTGATCTTGTCGAAGGGGAAGCGGTGGAGATAGCTGAGGCTCGAATAGCCGGTGCCGAAATCGTCGAGCGCCAGGCGGATGCCCATCTTCTTCAGCCGCTGCATCGTGATCAGGGCGTGGCCGGTCTCCTCGATCAGCACGCTTTCGGTGACCTCGAGTTCCAGCCGCTCGGGCTCCAGACCGGTGCCGTCGAGCACCGCGCGGATCGAATCGACGAGGCCGGGATGGCGGAACTGGGCCGGCGACAGGTTGACGGCGACGCGTAAGGGCGCGGCCCAGGTCGCGGCTTCGGCGCAGGCGGCCCAGAGCACGGCCTGACCGAGCGTGATGATCAGCCCGCTTTCCTCGGCGACGGGGATGAAGTCGGTCGGCGGGATATGGCCGTGCTGGGGATGGTTCCAGCGCGCCAGCGCCTCGAACCCGACCAGCGAGTTCTTCGACGAGGAGTAGAGGGGTTGGTAGTGGACCTCGATCTGCCGCCGCTCGATCGCCTGCTTGAGGTCGCGCTCCAGCATGCGCCGGGCCCGCAGCCGGTCGTCCATCGACGCCTCGAAGAAGCGGAACACGCCCTTGCCGGCTTCCTTGGCCTTTTGCAGCGCCAGACTGGCATTGCGCAGGATCTGCTCGGGCGTGGTGCCGTCATCGGGGGCGATGGCGATGCCGATGCAGGTACTGCTCTCGAGATCGAGCCCGATCACCTCGATCGGCCGGGCGATCGCCCGGATCAGCGCCTCGGCGACCTGGGCCGCCGCCTCGGGACGATCGATGTCGTTGAGAATCACGGCGTATTCGTCATTGCCGATACGGGCGACATAGTCGTGGCCGCGCAGGGATTCGTGCAGCCGCTCGGTGATGGTCCGCAGCACGCGGTCTCCGACCGCGGCGCCATGGATCTCATTGGTGAGGCGGAAGCGATCAAGATCGAGATGCAGCACGCCGATCTTGCCGTGGCCGAGGTCGAGATCGTTGAGCTTGGCGGCGAGCAGATCGTTCAGCAGCACCCGGTTCGGCAGGCCGGTCAGCATGTCGTGATGGGCGAGGTAGCGGATACGCTCGGCCGCGAGCTTGCGCTCGGAAATGTCGCGGATGGCGATCACGCCGGTGCTGCGGCCCTCGAAATCGATCTCGCGCTGCAGGATCTCGATCGGCAGGCGATCGCCGTTGGCGATGATCAGGGTGAGTTCCTCGGGCTCGAAGCTGGTATTCTCGAGCACGCGGTGCAGCCGGCTGCGGAACTCCTTGGGGATGAACATCTCCATCTCGACGCCAAGAATCTGGTGGGGATTGAGTCCCATCAGGGTGCAGAATGCGGCGTTGGTGTTCATGATCCTGCCGCCTTCGTGGATCACGATGCCCTCGAAGGTGGCGTCGGCGAGCAGGCGGAAGCGGCGCTCGCTGTCGCGCAGGCGCTGCGCTTCCCGCAGGGCCCGCGACGAGAGCGAATGGTCGAGGATCGCGCCGAACAGGCCGAGGCCGAGCAGTGCGGACACCACCAAGGCGATGACGAGCGCCAGGCTGTCACGGTCGATGACGAGGCCCGACGTCATCGCCGGCGGGGTTCCCCCGAGCTCGACAGCCTTGGCGAGGACGAAATTGGTGACCAGGATCGCGAGCGCGAGGGCGATCGCCGCCGTAAGGCGATCGAGCAAGGAATGGTGACGGCGGACGAGATAGGTCGCGATCATGCCGAGCGAGACCGCAATCGGCCAGGTCAGCAACGGATCGCCGGAGCCCAGCGCGGCCCGCGCCTCGGGATGCAGGGCCATGAGCCCGACCGCGCCGCTGCCGGCGATGCCCAGACCAAGCAGCGCGCCGCCGATGAGCGCGCCTGGACGGCGGAACCGGATCGCCAGCGACAGACCGGCCGCGGCCATGAGCACCGCGATGGCGTCACTGCCGAGCATGACGTGCAGGCTGCGTGACAGCTCGGCGGCCGATTGATGCGATAGTAGATTGATGTAGTTCGACGTGGCGAGCCCGGTGCCGATGGTGATCGCGCTGCCGGCGACCCAGCCGCGGCGCAGCAATCCCGTCGTGGCCGTTGCGCGCTCGAACAGACACAGGGCGGTAAAGGTCGAGAACAGGCAGACAAGGCAGGCGAGGATGAGCGGCTCGACGCCCTGCTGAGAGGCAATAAGGGCAAGAAGATACGTCACGCCGCAGCGTCCGTCGACAATACACCGCTGAAGAGATCACCCATGCGGCTGATCACAGCGGCTGCTCGCAGAACTTGGCGTGTGTCGGATGCATCTGAGGATTGAGTCGTCGAGAAAGATTCATGTCAAAATTAACGTCTTGCCGGGATAGCATCTTCAGTTAATGAAGTACATACGCATTGTCCCGGAACTCACTAAGAAATATATGAATTTCTTGGGACAGAGTGCTTGCCCGATTGAATTCGCCGGGCGCCGTGTTCGCGAAAGCACAGTAATGGGCCGCGCGTGCATTCGCATCGGGCCGACGAATCGCAGTTGGCGGGGCTGAACAATTACCGATAGCGCGGAGCACCGCGCCGAGTTGTGTCAGGCTTGCTTGGCCTCGATGACGCCCCGGCGGATCTCGCGGGCCCGGGTGAAGCGGTCGAACAGCACGTCGCCTTCACCCCAGCGGATCGCCCGCTGCAATGCAGAGAGATCCTCGGTCAGGCGTTGCAGCATCTCCAGGACCGCCTCGCGATTGTTCAGGAAGATATCGCGCCACATCGTCGGATCGGAGGCGGCGATACGGGTGAAATCGCGAAAACCGCTTGCCGAGAATTTGATGACCTCGGAGCGCAGACTGTCCTCGAGATCGACCGCTGTGCCGACGATCGTATAGGCGATCAGATGCGGCAGATGCGAGGTGATCGCCAGTACCTTGTCGTGATGCGCGGCATCCATCTCGACGACATTGCTGCCAACCGCACGCCACAGGGCGGATATGGTCTCGACGGCGGCGCGGTCGGTGTCCGGCGTCGGCGTCAGGATCGTCCAGCGGCCTTCGAACAGATTGGCCAGACCGGATTGCGGGCCGGAATTCTCGGTACCCGCGATCGGGTGGCCGGGCACCAGATGGGCATGGGCGGGGGTTACGGCCGCGAGGTCGCGCAGCACCGAGGCCTTGACCGAGCCGACATCGGACAGGATCGCGCCGGGTTTCAGCAACGGCCCGATGATGGCGCCGAGCGGCTGCACCGCGGAAATCGGGGTGGCGATGATGACGACGTCTGCGTCACGCACGGCGGCGGCGACATCGTCCGTGGCCTCGTCAGCGAGGCCGAGTTCCCGGATGACATCGAGCGCAGCTGGATCGCGATCGACCGCGGTGATGTGACCGACGAGGCCCGGATGGAGACGGATGGCCCGCGCCAAGGATGACCCGATCAGGCCGAAGCCCGCGATGACGAGCCGGTTGATGAGCGGGGCGGTCATGCGCGCAGGAACGCCGCGATGGCGGCGATGGTCGCGCGCATGTCGTCGGCGGCGCCGATGGTGATCCGAAGATAGGCCGGCAGGCCGTAGGAGGTCATCTTCCGGGTCAGGATGCCCTTGCTCTTGAGAACCTCCCATGCGGTCTCGGCATTGTGGCCGGGCGCGTCGGGAAAGCGCACCAGCAGGAAATTGGCGACGCTCGGCGTCACGGTCAGGCCGAGTTCCTCCAGCGCCTTGGCGGTCGACGCCCGCCAGGTCTCGTTGTGCTCGCGCGAGCGGGCGAGGAAGTCGCGATCGGCGACGGCGGCGGCACCGGCGGCCTGTGCTGCGGAAGCCACGTTGAACACGCCGCGGATGCGATTGAGGACATCGACCATCGCGGCTGGCGCGTAGCCCCAGCCGAGACGCAACCCGCCCAGCGCGAAAATCTTCGAGAAGGTCCGCAGCATGATGACGTTCTCGGCACCGTCGACAAGCGCCACCCCGGCCTCGTAGTCGGCCTGCGCGACGTATTCGGCATAGGCGGCGTCGAGGGCGAGAACAACATGCGACGGCAGGCCGGCATGGAGGCGGCGGATCTCGGCCGCCGGCAGATAGGTGCCGGTCGGATTGTTGGGGTTGGCGAGGAACACCAGTTTGGTGCGCGGCGTCACCGCGGCGAGCAGGGCATCGACATCTGCGGTCAGGTTGGTCTCGGGCGCGGCCACCGGGGTCGCGCCGACGCTCTTGGCCGCGATCGGGTACATCAGGAAGCCGTGGCGGCTGTAGAGCACCTCGTCGCCGGGGCCGGCATAGATGCGGGCCAGCAGGGTGATGATCTCGTCCGAGCCTGTGCCGCAGACGATCCGGGCCGGGTCGAGGTCGAAGGCCTCGGCGATAGCCTGACGCAGCTCGCCGGAATGGCCGTCGGGATAGCGATGGATCTCGGACGCGATCGACTGGTAGGCGGCGATCGCCTTCGGGCTCGGGCCCAGCGCGCCCTCGTTGGAGGCGAGGCGGATCACGCGATCGACGCCTTCGACCTTGGACTCGCCGCCGACATAGGCGGCGATATCGAGGATCCCGGGGCGGACGACCGGGCCGGGCAGGGCGGATTTGGACAAGGCGGCCTCTTCAGGTTCGGCGATGGATGCGCGACGACAGAGCCGCGGCACCGCCATCCTTATCCCAGCGCGAGGGGTTCCGGATGGCCGCCCAAGTGGTATAGCCGGGCGAGCGGTTCGGCAAGCCCGGCGGAGACCTGGGCAAGGCGCGGGTCGTCGAGCGCCACCGCGCCGGCGAACACCGCGAGCGCCATCGACAGCCC
>CAIUCF010000264.1 GCA_903897565.1 uncultured Rhodospirillales bacterium
GCGCCATCCACCGACTCACCGCCGGCATTGATGAACAGCACCGCGGGTACAGCGAGGCCGGGCACGGCCGTGGGCACGTTGGTCGCGGCATTATTGTAGTCGTAGTGGAAGACCGTGCCGTTGGCGGTGAGGCGCTTGTCGAACCACTGCGTCTTTAGACCAATTTCGAACGCATCGAGTTCTTCCGACTTCAGCCGCAGCGGTTTGGCCGTGAACAGCGAGGCATTGCCGCCGAAGCCATTGGGGACGACATAGGGTTGGAACGAGAAGTTGCCGGGCAGCGCACCGCGCGCGTAGCGGAAGTAGGTCTTCACGTTGTCGCTGATCTTGAATTCCGGCGTGAAGTCATAGGTCCAGTTGCGCTGGGTCTGGGCGTCGTTGAACGACGCGACCGATGTCGTCGCTACCGTCGTGTAGTTGGACGGATTAATGCGGTTGACCAGGGCTGGATTGGCATTGACCGCCGCCTGGGTGGCGCCGCCGATATCGGCGAAGGAGCTGTCAATCGCGGTGTTTTCCGTGGTCCAGCGCACGCCGCCGCTGATCTTGAAGCGCGACGTGAACTTGTAGCCGATATTGGCGAAACCGGCGTAGCTGTGCGTGGCCTGGTTCCAGGGGAAGAACGCCAGCTGCGGTGAGACCGGGCTTTGGCCGAACGCGCCGGCGCCGGCACCGCCTGCTGCGGCCGTGCCGATCAGGTTGACGTTCGGCGCGAAGATGCCGGTCCATGTAGTCGACGACTGGTTCTCGGCAAAACCATAGAGACCACCGAGCCAGGTGAAGCGGTTCGCCTCGGGCGAGGCGATGCGCAGTTCCTGGCTGAACTGCCAGTAGTTGGTGTTCTGGGTCGACAAGGTGTTGGGCGTCGCACCGGCCGTTGCCGGACCCCAATACTGCGCCAGCGCCGCGTTCAAGGCGCCCGGGGGTGTCGTGATGCCGGAGACCGGGATGCCGCCCGTCGCGCCGGTCAGCACATCGTAGACGTTGCTCTCGTATGCGGTGATCGAGGTGACCGTGAACTTGCTCTTGTCCCAGGTGAGCTTGGCGCTGGCACCCTTCTCGTCGATATGGGTCGAGTTCGGGCCGGCGACATTGACTTCGTCATAACCGGTCGCAGGCTGGCGCACGCCCTTGTAGTAGGGCGTGAAGGCCGCGCCCGTGAAGCCGTCGAGCGGGTCGTTGATGAAGCCGACGCCACGGTTGGCGCCGTCATATTTGCGGAGATGGAAATTCAGCAGGACCGAGAGATCGTCGGTCGGCGTGACCAGGAATTGCTGGCGCAATGCCGTCTCCGACTGGCCGCCATAGTCCTGACCGTTGTATTTGTTGTGCTGCCAGCCATCGTCGCCGTCATGGTAGAACGACAGGTGGCCGGCGAGCTTGCCAGGGATCAGCGCGCCGCCGACGGCGCCCTCGGCCCGGAATTCGCCGAAGCTGCCGCCGCCGAGGGTGACGTAGGCATCGTTCTTGAAGGTCGGCGCCTTGGAGATGAAGTTGATCGCGCCGGCGTTGGCGTTCTTGCCCCACAAGGTGCCCTGCGGACCCTCAAGTGCCTCGATATGGTCGAGATCGTAAAGCGGCAGCGCCTGATTATAGACGTTGGCGATGTAAACATCGTCGTAGTAGGTGCCGAGCGGGTTGATGGCGTTGAAATTGACGTTGTTGGTGCCGAGGCCGCGGACGAAATAGCGGGGCCGCGCCTTGCCTTCGGAGCTCGCGCCCTGAGCGTTCGGAATGAACAGGATGGCGTCGTTGGTCTGCTTGATCTGCGGCAGGTTCTTCAACTGCGTCGACCCGAGGACGGTAAGGTCGAGGGCGACGTCCTGGGCCTTCTGCTTGCGCTTGGTCGCCGTGACGATGACGTCCTGTTCCGTGACCGGGGCCTTCTTGGCGTTCGCGGCTGGCGGGTTATCCTGTGCAAGGACTTGGACGCTCGGGAATGAGGCGCCGGCGGCGAAAAGGCCGGTCAATAAGGCAAATGAGCTGGCGCTGCGGAAAAGGGTGGTGGGGCGTGCCATTCTGAACTCCGAATAGGGTCTCTACCTCGGCCCGGCGGGGCTGCTTCCCGCCGCGATTGCCGCATGTTCGTCAAAATAACGATGAAATGGACGGTATAGCGCCGTACCGCGAGTGTCACCCGTTATTTGATGAAAAAAGACAATATAACAGATATTCGGAAATGATGTTTCCCACTGTTGCGCGCCCGCAACAATGGGCGGGGAGCGGATCCCCCAAGCAGGGAGAGGCTCGCGCCGCGATGCGAC
>CAIUCF010000265.1 GCA_903897565.1 uncultured Rhodospirillales bacterium
CGAAGTAACGGTTCGCGCGCCCGCAACCGGCCACCGCACGATTCAACGGCGACATCGCTCACTTCCATTCCGGACAATGCTTCATCTGATCGCCGCGATGGAACCGCTGTCCCGCGCCCGGGTTTTCATCCAGCCAATCAGGCAACAGCCGGCCCGCGTACCCGGGGTGTCGCGGTGACACCCGGCAAACTAAGCTCTGATGAGGTCCGGCCGGCCGGCCAAATCTTTCAGCGGCAATTGGAGCGACACCGCACTCCCATCGGCTCCTGAGCGGAGTCGATGGGAGGACTTCGCCTCACTCGGATCGGGGACCGCATTTCGGGCGCGCAGGGCAATCAGCGGCGGCGGATCAGTGCGGAGAGATCATGGCCATCATCACGATGCCGGCCGCCGATGATCGCGGCCTGCCAGGCCGCCGCGCCGCCGATCAACGACACCGCTGCGGTCAGAAAGGCCGTCACGATGGCGATCTTGCGCGCTTGTTCCGCGAGCTTCTTCGCGTCTGCCTCGGCCTGTTTCAACTGGGTGAGCGCGTCGTCGACCCGCTGGTTCGCCTCGGCGGCCGGGATCCCCGCCGCCGCCGAGATCTTGGCGGAAACATATGTGCGATCGCCATCGCTGAGGTTGCCCGAATGCACAGCCTGCAGAAATATTCTCGTGAATTCTTCCCGTGCGCCGGGATCCAGCGTGGCCGACGCGTCCGGCGACCGGGACAATTTATCGACCGCCAATGCGACAGGGTCCACAGGCTGTCCAAGCGCGCCTACGCCACCGGCAATCGTCGTCGCCGCGCCCTGCAGCGCCGCCTTCGTGGCGCCCCCGACCGAGGCGACAGAGAGGGCCATCAGCACGATCGCCCCGACAGCCCAAACGGTGAGGCCATGGGCGCCGTCGCGGATATCGCTCTCATGGCTTCTCATCGCGGCTCCCGGCCCCGCCATCCGGCCCGCCAAATAGCCACCCGCGGCGAAGCTGGAAATGGAAACCCACAATGCCCAAAGCGCCGCCGCGATGGCGAGGAAGGCGAAGGAGGCTGTTCGGCCAGGATAGGGCGAGACCAGGGTGAGCCCGATCGCGGAGCCGAAGGTCACCATGATCGAGGAAATTGCCACGCTCAAGAGCGCACCGGCCAATATCGCCCCCCACCCGAGGTAACGGTAGCGCGGCAGCTCAGCCGGGACCGCGCTCGCGGATCGATCGAGAATCGACGTCATGTTGAGCTCCCTTTCAATGCAAGCCGAGGAAGGACAGAATCGCCATGACGACGACAACGAGCCCGACAAGATAGATGACACCGTCCATTTTATTCCTCCCAATAATGCAGGTTACTGCAGAGGAGAACCAACGCGTGCGCCGAACGTTCCCCGAATAATTAAAGCCCCCCGAAAACTACGGGCTCGGGTCAAGCCGTGTGCATCAGGCGTCGCACTTGCCCCTGCCCGACCGCAGCTCGAGCTCGGCATCGATCACGGCGCCCACGAGGACGGCAAGCGCGCTGACATAGAACCACATCAGGAGGACGACGACGGCGCCGAGCGATCCGTAGACCCGGTCGTAAGAGCCGAAGCTCGAGACGTAGAGAGAAAACGCTCCCGACCCGGCGACCCATAGGAAGGCGCCACAGATTGCGGCGACCGACAGCCCCGAAAGCGGCGTCGCGGCGCGGTAGGGCGCGTAGCGATAGAGAAGGAGAAAGCCGAACACCACCGCAAGGCCGATCACCGGCCAGCGAACGACCGATAGCAGTCTGGCGGGCTCGAGGGCGATCGGCAGAAATGCGAGCAGTACCGGAACCCCTGCCACCACGAACAATGCGATCACCGTCGCCAGGATCCCGACAAGGGTGATGCCGGTGGCGACGATCTCCTGCTCGACGAATCCACGCTGATCGACGCAGCCGTAGACCAGGTTCAGTGCCGACATCAGCGACGCCGCGGCCGACCGCGCCGACCACAGCGTCACCACCAGACCGACCATCAAGCCCAGGCCAAGCTGGGTATCCCGCTTCGCCACAATTGCCTGCAATTGCTGCGACAGCAGATCGATCGCCTCCTGCGGAAAGACGCCGCGGAGGTCGTCGATCACCCGGGCCACCACGCTCGGATCCGCGACCAGACCGAATGCCGAGATCAGGACGGCAAATCCCGGAATGACCGACAGGAATCCGTAAAATGCGATTGCAGACGCCAGCAAGGAACAATGGCTCTCGTTGAAACGGGCGACGAGCCGCTGCGCTAGCTGCCACGACCGCCGGAGCGGAGCCTGTCTGGTCATTCTGCCGCGGTCTCCTTCGGAACGCGCGCCCTCCATCGGGATTCCCGACGAGAAACCCGAAACCATCGACAGGGCCGCAACAGGGAATCCCCCATGGGGGCAAATGGTTCCCGCGGACGTCGATGGCCTAGCGGCGGCCGAGCAGCACGAGGCCCGTCATCACCCCGGCGCAAAAGCCGAGCGTCGCCAAGGTGGGGGCCCGATTGGCCAGCCGGCGCCCGGCTTCCCGGACTCTGGGGATGGCCTCGACGGCGATCGCCTCGGCGAGCAACAGCGCGGAGGCTTCCGACGCGCGACGTCGCAAGATCGCGATGACGGCGACGCAGGCGGCGAGACCGAGGGTGCCGAGCGCGGCCGCCACGAGCAGCGCCGCTTCCTGCGGCGAATAGCGAGGGCTGAGGTATTGTGCGGCCTGGAATGCGATCAGGCCGACCGCCACCGTGAAGAACATCATGGCGCAGGCCGAGAGCAGGATGATCGGCGCACTTTCGCGCGCGAGCCGCGTCAGTAGCCCGCGCGCGATCCACCCGCCGGCGAGTGCGCGGACGACGCTGAACATAATCGCCATCGTCGCTCAGCGCCGCCGACCGGCCATGATTGCGACGAGCATCCCGGCGCCGAACGCGACGGCAATGCTCAGGACGGGCCTCGACACCACATAGCTTTGGGCTTCCGTGGCGCCTGACTTCACCTGTGCGTTCACCCGGCCGGAGAGTGCGGCGATTCCGGACTTGAGCTGGATCGCCTCGGCGACGACCTTTTCCTGGCCGGCTTCGAGGGCGGTCTCGGCGAGCCTGGAGACGTCGTTGCCGAGGGTTTCCAGGTCGCGCCGCACAGCGGGCCACAGTGACGCCGCCGATTTGGAGTCCGGGGCGGCAAGGAGCGCGTTCGGGGCGTTGGTGCTGCTCATGATTTCCATCCTAAGGCTACGGTTCCAGGGGGTGCGGGAGGTCAACAAGCCGGGGGGAAATTGGTTGCACCGCATAGCCATCGCGGCGGCCCCGCCGTGTCGGCCCGTACCGAACGCACAGACGCCCATGATCGCCGGGGAACCCTCCGCCCGCTCCTGAGTTGCTACCCATATCCGGTCGAAGACTCGCTGCTCCACCGCGAGTGGGGCCTGCCCAATCAAGGGGAAGCCAATATGGAACAAATTCTGTCGGGAAAGCGGGTCGCCATTCTCGCCGAAGGAAACGAGAAACCCGAACTCACGGTCGCTCGGGATGCGCTCGCCGCGGCGGGCGCCGAGATCCATCTGCTCAATTCCGTCCGGCCGCAGGCCACGGGGACACATTTCCCCAATGCCGGCGTCGGTGGCGTCGCACCCCTGGCGCCCTCGGATTTCCGCGAATCCGCATTCGACGCTCTGCTGCTTCCCGGCGGCGACACGGCCCCGGGCGCGCTCAGGGCCTCGCCCGAGACCCGGTCGTTCGTCGAAGCCTTCGTCGCCTCGTCGAAGCCGGTGGGCGCGATCTCCGAAGGCCCCGCCCTGTTGATCGAGGCAGGTGTCGTCCGCGATCGGACCCTAACCTCGGCACCGGCCTTGCGCGCCGATCTCGAGAGAGCGGGAGCCCTCTGGCTCGAGCAGCACGTGGTGATCGACCGCAATCTCGTGACCAGCCAGAGCGCGCATGACCTTCCCGCCTTTTGTGCGGCATTGATCGACCTGTTTTCGCGCCGGTCCACCGAGACGGGCCAGCGCGAAGCACCCGAGGATCCGCCGTTGTTCGCGGACAACCCCATCGATATCGTTGACGATCCCGAGAAGACCCGGGCGGAAAAGCTCCACATCCTCCGCCAGTTGGAGAGCGATGCGCGTGCCCTGTCGAGCGCCGCCGATGAAGGTATGACGGGCGAGGGCGATGAGGAACGGCTGCAGGAGATCCGCAAGGCGGCCCACGCTCTGGAGCCGCCGGGGACCGAAGATACCGGCACCCCGACGAAGCACGGCGGCTGATAATCGCAGCCACCCGGTCTGTCCGGAGCTCCGTACGCCGGGCGCGGCGTGCCGGTGCGAGTCTGGAGGAACGAATTCCGCCGATCGCGGTTGGGGTGGTAGTCGTTCACAACTCAGATCGGAGAATTGCTATGGGTCGCGGTATACTGCTTTGGCTTCTCGGCGTTCCCATTCCCATCATCATCCTGCTGGCGATGTTTAGTCACTGATCTCGACGGGTCACTGACACGCCCGATCTCCCCCGGTCCCAGGCGAACACATTCTCGTGTGGCGGCTCGGGGAGATCGCCCGAACCCGAATCCGAGATATTACCCCGCCGAACCGACGCTTTCTCCGGGCATCGTCACCGGCTCCGGCAGTGGTGGCTGCGGCGGGGTCGGGGGCGGGATCTCGGGCGGTGGATCGGCCGGAACCGGCGGCATCGGGCCCGGCGGTGGCGGATCTATCGGCTCGGGCGTGTGCGGGGGGATCGATAGCGACACGGTGATCACCTCTCTTGAACCTGTACTCGATGGTTCAACCTCTTCTCGGCGACCGGGTTCCCGCAGGCCCTTCGCGCGCCACCACGCCCCGATCCGCAACGATGACAGCCAGTGAATTCGCCGAGACGAGCGTAGCGAGCTCAAGCCTGCGGCTGATGTCTATCGTGGCGTTCGAGAAGATATCGCGGCCGACGAGCCCCTCCCAAGCGTCGGGCAGTTCGAGCTGGACGCGTTCGGCGTCTCGACGGGCGACCGCGGCCAGGCCGCGCACTGGGACGATGACGATCAGCACGACACCCTCGGCCTCCCGGCCATAGCCGAGCCAGCGGGCGGTCTCCCCGGGTTCGCCGGACAGCGTCAAGGGACGATAGTCGCCCCCGTCGAACAGCGCCGGTATATCCTCACGGAGCCGGAGGAGTCGGTGGATGACGGCCTGTTTCACCGTGTCGTCACTGTCGCCGGCGGTCTCGCCCAGCTCGAGCGCCGACGCGTCCGGCGGACGATTCTCGAGAGCACGCACACGCCGCCCCCAATCGATGATCCTGCGATTGTCGGGATCGACGAGCGCATGGTCCCAGAATTCCCCGCCCCAATAGATATCCGGAACGCCGGGGATCGTGAGCTGGATGATGGTCTGGGCAAGGCCGTTCAATCGGGCGCCGGCGTCGGCCTCCCGTCGCAGTGCGGCCAATTCCAGGCGAACCGCCTCGAAATCCCCGGACTCGAGGAGCTGGCGGGCGAGGTCGCGCGTCGCCGCCTCGTAGCCCTCGTCCGGCGCTTCCCAGCTGCCATATTCGCGTGCTTCACGGATCGCCTTGACTAGATAGGCATCGAGGCGCTCCGCCGAGATCGGCCAGGCACCAAACAGGGTCTGGAAGATCCGCATTTCGTCCAGCCTGGTCGGCATCTCGCCGCCGTCGGCCGCGGCGCGACGCGCGGCCGTCAGCCCTGACCAACCCTCGGCCGCCGCGATCCACCGGTCCGGAGCCTCGGACAGGAGATTCAGCGTGGCCCGTGTGTCGGCACCCCATTTCGTGTCATGTGTCGCCAGTGGAACCAGATTGCGCGGCCAATCCTTGGCTAGGCCTGCGACCCGGGCATGGAACTCGTCGACCGAGACCGCGGGGCGATCGAGGTGACCGCCGACCTCGTTGGCCGACAGCAGCACGATGTGGCGATAGAGTTCGGTGTCCTCGTAACCCTTGGCCATCAACGGCGCGGTCAATTGTTGGAAGCGCTGGCAGAATTCGACGATGATTTCGTCGTCGGCGCCTTCGACGAGAACGGCTTGTACGAAATCCCGAACCCGTTGCAGCCAGGGGTCCGCGGTCGCGGGTAGCATCGCTACCGCGGCCTCGATCAACAGGCGATCTTTCGGAGTGCACGGACCGTCGTCGCGGTAGGCGCGATAGACTGGAAACGCCACGAGAAGATCGCTGATGCCGCGCCGCAAAGCCTCCTCGGTCAAATCCGTCGTCTGCAAACTCTTGTCGGCGATCGCTTTCGCGAGCTTCGTCAGTTTTCCGAGCTCGGTGACGAAGCCATGGTCGAGAATTTCGCGCTTCGCCGTCGCGACCCGTTCCGCAATGCGTTCCGGCGGTGGCGAGAGACCGAGCTCGGCAGCGCGCTCCCTGAGGCGGGTGTAGCCCTCGGGATCGATGAACAGGCCGTTGACGAGGTTCGTCAGCTCGTATCCCGTCGTCCCGTCGATCGGCCAGGGCCGCAAGGATTCTTCGCGCGCAAGGATCTTCTCGACATGGATCGTGACGCCGGGCCCGACCGCGTCGCGCAGCGTGCGACAATACCGGGCGGGGTCCGCGAGCCCGTCGACGTGATCGACCCGCAGCCCGTCGACGATCCCCTCGTCCAGCAACCGCAACGGAAGCGCATGGATGGCGTCGAAGATTTCGGGATCCTCGGCGCGCAGGGCGGCAAGATCGGAGATGCTGAAGAAGCGACGGTAGTTCAGCTCGTCGCGGGCGATGCGCCAGTGTCCGAGCCGCCACGCCTGCTCGTCGAACAGCCGACGTTGTGCCGTCATGGCCTCGTCGGGATCGGTTAGCTCCTGCTCCAGCATTTCCAGGATCAGCGCATGGAGCGGGGCATCCGAGAATGCCGCGCGCAACGCCATGCGTCGTGCCTCGATCGCCTGCCGGGTCAGCGCCCCGTTGCCAAGCTCGGCCCATGAGCGGGCAAGCGCGGGGAGGAATTCGCAGTCACGGCGGATCGGCGCTGCGGCGTCGAGCAGCCTGGCGACGGTGGCCGGCCCCAAGGGGAGCAAATGATCGTGATAGCGGATCGCGAGTTGCCCGCGGTCGTGATCCCAGACGGCTTGCAGCATTCCCGCCGCAACCGCCTCGCCGAGGGTTTCGCCGAGAATGGGAGCGATCAGAGGTCCGCGAACCCAGTCGACGTCGAACCAACGGCTATCCGGACCCTTCTCGCCGAATTCGAGCAGACCGCGCCAATGGTCGTTATCACTGCCGACGCCAGCATGGTTCGGCACAATGTCGAGGATGATGCCCATGCCGGCCTCGCGCAGCCTCGCCACGAGGCGCCGCAACCCGGCCTCGCCGCCGAGTTCCGGGCTGACGCGGCTGTGGTCGACGACATCGTAGCCATGGCTGGAACCGGCGCGGGCGGCGAAGATCGGAGACGCGTAGAGGTGGCTGATGCCAAGGTCGCGGAAATACGGAACGAGCGCGGTCGCCTGGTCGAATGTGAACTCGGGTCCGAATTGAAGGCGATAGGTGGCGCGCAGCCGGCCCACCTCAGGACGAGCCCCAGAAAATCCCGGACCAGGGTCCGAGTCTCACGGCGCCGTCCTGTTCCGCGACCGTCCCGGTCGTCGCCAGGGACGCCCGCCCGCCGTATCCGGGCAGGCTCGCGGGCGAATCCGCGAGATTGAGGCCGATGGCGAAAGCGCCCCCGGCAAACCGCCAATGGCAGACGAACGCCGTCTCGTTGCGGAACGCCTCGACACCGAGATAAGACCCTCCGAGCAAGGGGATGATCGTCTGCCGACGCAGGGCGACCAGCGCCTGGAACTCCGCGAGGCTCCGTTGTCCCACGAGGGAGTCGCGCTGGCCCCAATCGAGGCGTGAAACCGCGAATGTCTCGGGATCGTTGGGATCCGGTGTGACGCTGATACGGTCGTGCGTCAGATCTTCGAACGACTTGAACTCGAGCTTACGGCCCTCGCGCACGGCATCAGCGAGTTCGCCGTCATAATCGCAGAAATACTGGAACGGTGTCGCAGCCGCGAATTCCTCACCCATGAAGAGGAGAGGAATCTGTGGCGACAGCAGCAGCGCGAAGCGGAGGGTGGCAAGACGCTCGGGCGAACTCAGCGTCACGAGCCGCTCGCCGAACGCGCGGTTGCCGATCTGATCGTGATTCTGCAGGAATCCGACGAAGGCGGTCGGATGCAGGTGAGCGGAGGGCTCGCCCCGGCTCGCGCCGTCGCGATGGGCACTCGGCTGGCCCTGGTAGAGAAACCCCTCGGCGAGCACGCGACGGGCGGCCGCAACGGGATCATCCTGATAATCGACGTAGTAGCCGCTGCGCTCCTCGGTCGCCAGGACATGGAAGACGTGATGATAATCGTCGTTCCATTGCGCGTCGAAGCTGATCGGGCCGGACGAAGTCCGCTCGAGCCAGCGCGCGGCATTATGATCGTTCTCAAGTACGAGATAGGCTTGCGGATCGATCTCGCGAACCGCATCGGCGATCTCGGCGAGCAGGAGATCGCCACCCTCACCGACGAAGGCATGAACCGCATCGAAGCGAAGTCCGTCGAAGCCGTATTCGCCGATCCACATGCAGGCGTTCTCAACGAAGAACCTTCGTACCCGCGAATCGGCAAAATTGATCGCCGCGCCCCAGGGAGTCTGATGCTCCTTGGCAAAGAAATCTTGAGCATAATGAGCGAGGAAGTTTCCGGACGGGCCGAAGTGATTATAGACGACGTCGAGCATCACCGAGAGGCTGAGTTCATGGGCCTTGGCGATCAGCGCACGCAGATCTTCCGGCGTGCCGTATCCTCGGTCCGGGGCGAACAGGAGCACGCCGTCATAGCCCCAGCTCCGCCGCCCCGGAAAATCGCCGATCGGCATCAGCTCGATCACCGTATAGCCGGCCGCAGCAAGCGCCGGCAGCCGCGACGCCA
>CAIUCF010000266.1 GCA_903897565.1 uncultured Rhodospirillales bacterium
CACGGCGTGCGTCTGCTCGGTGCCGGCGCGCGCCGGCTCGGCGTGCTGTCCTTCGAGGTCGAGGGCATCCATCCGCATGATCTCGGCACCATCCTCGACCAGCATCAGGTCGCGATCCGCGCCGGGCATCATTGCGCCCAGCCGCTGATGGATCGGCTCGGCGTGCCGGCGACGGCGCGGGCATCGTTCGGCATCTACAACGACGAGAGCGATGTCGAGAGCCTGATCGACGCGATCAAGACCGCCCAGCGTCTGTTCCGGCGGTAGGAGAGAACCATGGATCTGCGCGAACTTTATCAGGACATCATTCTCGATCACGGCCAGAACCCGCGCAATTTCGGCATGATCGAGCACCCGACCCATTTCGCCCGCGGCCACAACCCGCTGTGCGGCGACAAGGTCACGGTATTCCTGAAGGTGGACGGCGACCGCATCACCGACGTCTCGTTCGAGGGCAAGGGCTGTGCGATCTCGACCGCTTCGTCCTCGCTGATGACCGAGGTGCTGAAGGGCAAGACCCTCGACGAGGTCCATCTGCTGTTCAACGCCTTCCACGACCAGGTCACGGGGGTCAACGACCATCCGGAGGTGCCGGACAATCTCGAGGATGATTTCGACCGGCTGCTGCCGCTCGCCGGCGTGCGGACCTACCCGACCCGGGTCAAATGCGCGACCCTGTCCTGGCACGCCCTTGAAGCCGCCCTGAAGACGGGTGGACTCCAGGCCGAACCGGTCAAGACCGAATAGGAGTGCCACGATGAAAGGCATGATGCAGTCCATCTTCGGCCGTAAGCCGGAGCCGAAACCGGAGCCCGTAATGGAAAAGCCCGCCGTCGTGGAAGTCACCGAGGCTGACCGCCCGGCCAAGCCGGCGCGGCAGATGGTCGAACTCGAAGACATCGCTCCGCCCGCCGCCGAGATCGATCCGATGGATCGCCATGTCGAGGATGACGGCGATCCGGAGCTGAAAGAACGTATCATCGAATCGGCCAAGCAGGTCCGCGACCCGGAAATCCCGGTCAATCTGTTCGATCTCGGCCTGATCTACGACCTCTCGCTCGACCGCGAGGGTTTCGTCGCCGTCGAGATGACCCTGACCACCCCCAACTGCCCCTCGGCGGCGCAGCTGCCCGCCCAGATCAAGGAAGCGATCGAGGACGTCGACGGCGTCGTCTCCGCCAAGGTCCGCGTCGTCTTCACCCCGCCCTGGACCCCGGAAATGATGAGCGAAGAGGCAAGGCTGGAACTGGGGATGATGTAGTAAATCCTTCTCCGCCCTTCAGGGGGGAGAAGGATTTAGGATGAGGTGGGTATCGACACCGATCCAATGGCGGAGCGGCCCACCTCACCCCGACCCTCTCCCCCCTGAAGGGCGGAGAGGGAGTATCGCCTGACACTCACCACCCCCATTCCTATTCCGCCCTGCGCAGGCTAGACTTCTCGCCAGAACAATCAGGCCGGAACCAACCCGTCGATGGCGTCTCTCACCACCAGCCACGTTCGTGGCGCGACCACCTCCCCGTTGATCGAGCAGAGCATCGGCGCATTCCTCGCCGGTGCCGCCAAGCGCTGGCCCGAGCGCGAGGCGTTGGTGGTCAGGCATCAGGGCGTGCGCTGGAGCTTTGCCGAGCTCGATCGCCGCGCCGCGGAATTCGCCGCCGGGTTGCTGGCGCTCGGGCTTGAGCCGGGTGAGCGGATCGGCATCTGGTCGCCCAACAATGCCGAGTGGGTGGTCAGCCTGATGGCCTGCGCCAAGGCCGGCTTCATCCTGGTGTGCATGAACCCGGCCTATCGGCTGCCGGAGATCGAATACGCGCTCAACAAGGTCGGCTGCGCCGCGCTGGTGACGGCGAGTGCATTTCGCTCCAGCGACTATATCGCCATGCTCAATACCTTGCTGCCCGAGCTCGCCGGCTCGGCGCCGGGGCAATTGCAGGCGGCCAAGGTGCCGAGCCTGCGCTATCTGATCAACATCGGCGCCGAGGCGCCCGGCTTTTCCCCGTTCGACGCGGTTGCCGGGCTGGCGACGCCGGCGGACGGCGCCCGGCTCGCCGATCTCGCGGCGGCGGTGCGGCCGGAGGACCCGGTGACGATCCTGTTCACCAGCGGCACCACCGGCGCCCCAAAGGGCGCGACCCTCAGCCATCGCAACATCCTCAATAACGGGCTGTTCATGGGCGGCGTCTGCGGCATGGTCGAGGGCGACCGCATGTGCATTCCCGTGCCGCTGTTCCATGTTGGCGGCATGGTCTGCG
>CAIUCF010000267.1 GCA_903897565.1 uncultured Rhodospirillales bacterium
CGCATGAAACAGATCCTGCTCAATCTCCTCAGCAACGCGGTCAAGTTCACGCAAGAGGGCGGCCAGATCGACGTCGCCGCCAGGCTCGGCGCTGCCGGCGAGGTCGAGATCGAGATCGCCGATACCGGGATCGGCATGGACGAGGAAGGCGCAAAGCTGGCGCTGGAGCCCTTCGTGCAGATTGATCCCTCTGGTTCCAGGCGCAACGAAGGTACCGGCCTCGGCCTCTCTCTCGTCAGTCGGTTGATCGGCCTGCATGGCGGCGCGCTCGAAATTATCAGCGCACTCGGCCGCGGGACGACTGTTCGGATCATCCTGCCAGCCGACCGCGCCCTCGGCCACGCGGCGGCGTGACGAGTTGCGGCCACCCCGTCGCGATCGCTCCAGACGACCTGTGAGTTGCGATCTTCGTTAGGAAGGTTTCCAGCCTGGCGGCGCGATCTCGAACCCCGAAAATTCGAAAGCCGGACTGACCGTGCAACCGACCAAGCTCCAGGCACCGAGACTCCGGGCACTTTGCCAGGCGCCCTCAGCGACAATGATCTGGGGGCGCTCCCCGGTTGGAAGATCAGGCCCGAGCCTGTGCGTCTCGACCGGGCCCGTTGAGGCGACGTCCAGTTCCAGCGGTGCACCCGCGTACCAGTGCCAGATCTCCGTCGCGTCGACCCGGTGCCAGGCCGAGACTTCGCCGGCACTCAGGAGGTAATAGATCGCGGTCCCCGCGCCGCGGCCACCGTCGCGCCCGTGATGGCGCCATGTCTCGCGGTACCACCCGCCTTCAGGATGTCGGGCGAGGCCGAGCTGTTGAATGACAGCAGCCGCGTCGAGCCCGGTCGGCAGGTCCACGGTCATGTCGCAATTCCTGCCATCGCGTTACCGGAAACTATCCTTGCGGCGGCGAATCTCGGCAAAAACCTCGACCGCCGGCAGACCCGCCAGGCCCGCGGCCGCGATGAACTCCGGGACATCGGCACGCAGGAACGGGTTGGTGGCGCGCTCCAGGGCAATGGTCGAGGGTACCGTGGCAATGCCCTCGGCCCGCGCCGCCGTAATCGCCTCGGCCCGCGCCAACAAGGCCGGGCTCGCGCCATCGACGGAAAGCGCGAAGCGGCAATTCGACTGGGTATATTCATGCGCGCAGTAGACCCGCGTCTCCGGCGGCAGCGCCCGCAGCGCCTGCAGCGATTGCCACATGTCCGCGGCCGTGCCTTCGAACAGTCGCCCGCAACCGAGCGCGAACAGGGTATCGCCGCAGAACACGGCTTGGTCGGCCGCGAACCAATAGGCGATATGGGAACGGGTGTGACCATGGACTTCGAGCACATGGGCTGCGTGCCGACCGATCTCGACGAGATCGCCCTCGCCAACACCGCGGTCGAGGCCGGGGATCCGATCGCGGTCGGCGGCGGGACCGATGATCTGCGCCCCATAGCGGGCCTTTAGGGCCAGGTTGCCGCCGACATGGTCCTCGTGGTGGTGGGTGTTGAGGATCAGCGTCAGCGGCCAACCGGCGGCCTCCAGCGCCGCGATAATCGGCCCTGGCTCCCCCGGATCGACGGCCGCGGTGTCCCCCGACACCGGGTCATGGATCAGGAAGCCGTAATTATCGGCAAACATCGGCACCAGACGAATATCAAGCGGCATGGTCATTCTCCGTCGGTCGTCACGGCACGGTGCCGGCGTCGATCACATGTTCAGCGTCCGCCCGTCGACGGCGAGCGCGGCTTCCTTGACCGCTTCGTTCAAGGTCGGGTGGGCATGGCAGGTCCGCGCGATGTCTTCCGAGCTGGCGGAATATTCCAGCGCCAGCGCCGCCTCGGCGATCAGGGTACCGGCATCAGGGCCGATGATATGCACGCCGAGGACCAAGTCGGTCGTCGCGTCCGCGAGGATCTTCACGAAGCCTTCGGTGTCGCCATTGGCCCGCGCCCGGGCATTGGCCAGAAACGGGAACTTGCCGACCTTATAAGCGACCCCCGCGGCCTTCAGCTCTTCCTCGGTCTTGCCGACAGAGGCGA
>CAIUCF010000268.1 GCA_903897565.1 uncultured Rhodospirillales bacterium
AGGGGGGGGAGGGTTGGGGTGGGGGTGATCATGCCGTCGATCGTCTGTCACCGAATCCTGCCTCGGCATCACCCCCACCAACCTCCCCCCTCAAGGGGGAGGCTAGCTCCAAACCTCACACCACCTTCAGGCCGACTCTGACATTGTTGCGGGTGGCGTTCGAGTAGGGGCAGACCTGATGGGCTTTTTCCACCAGGGCTTCGGCCTCGGCATGATCGAGCCCAGGCAGCGAGATTTCGAGATCCACCTCGATGCCGAAGCCGCCTTCGGAACGCGGGCCGATGCCGACGGTGGCCTTGACCGTGGTGGCGGCAGGAACCTTCGGCCCGCCTTGAGAGGCCACGAATTTCATCGCGCCGAGGAAGCAGGCGGAATAGCCGGTAGCGAAGAGCTGTTCCGGATTATTGCCGGGACCGCCGCCGCCTCCGAGTTCCTTGGGCGTCGACATCTTGATGCTGAGGCTGCCGTCGAGGGTTTTGGACTCGCCGTCGCGGCCGCCATTGGCGATCGCCGAGGTGCGGTAGAGAACATTCACGGGCATTGCGGCTCTCCTGCTGTGCGGGTTGGACCGGCGCGGCGTCCCCGCGAGGACGGGATCGCCTGCCATGGAGGGTTTTACATCATGGATTATGACACAACCGAGAGAGGGGCGTCACGGGGCCAGGTTTTCGCCCGGTTTCGGCATGATGTCCTGGCGGCGCCATGAGGCGAGCAGGAACAGGGTGTAATGGGTGTCGCGCGACAGGCCGATGCGCGGTCCGCTGCTGACGATCAGCTTGCCGGTCTTGGCATCGATCGCCGTGGCGAGGAACTTGGCGACCCCCTGCTTGCGCTCGGCATCGAAGAACGCCACCTTCGGCGTCGTGATCGCGCCGGTGAGCGGGATCGGCAGGGTCAGGGACGGGATGCCGACCAAGGTCTCGGACTCGTTGATCGCCGAAGCCCCGGAGCTCAACAGCACGACGATATCCGCGCCGTCCTTCTTGGCGGCGAGGCGGCAGCCATGGCGCAAGACTGCGTCTTGAACCGCCGCGATGGCGTATTTGCCGTCGAGCGCCTCGAAGTTCGTGGTGTCGAGATAAACCGAGCCTTGAGCCGGCAATCCGGGGACAAGCGCGTCTGCGGCGCGTTGGGCGGCGCTGGAGACCAACAGCTCTTCGGTCGCGGTGCGCACGGTCGTGGTTTCTCGCGCGGTCGAACAGCCGGCGAGAAGGATGAGGGCCAGGGCGGGGATGATCCGTCGATGCATGGCGATCCCTTCATGCTGGAGCACGCCACGGCGGCGGCGCTCGGCATGAAACGCATCACATTGCAGAGAGGTTCCGGCTAGTCGGCCTTAGCGGGCGGCTTCGCCCATTTGCGCGAGCCATAGGACATCCGCTGCCGCGGCTGGCTGGCACGCAGCCTGTGGCCCTCAATCCAGCGATCGGCTGCCTCGGCATCGACGAAGGGCGTCACGATGGTCGCGCTCGTCCCCTCGATCGCGACTTCGACACCATAGGAACCATCGGCCTGCAAGACGTGACGGTAGTGAGCTTCAGGTCGCGATAATTCCACCATGCCCCTGATATGGGGTGGCGAGGGGGCTAAAACAACCGGGACTGGCGCGTATCGTCGGGGGCACTGCGTCGGGGCTGCTTGGCCGGGGCAGGTTCGGGC
>CAIUCF010000269.1 GCA_903897565.1 uncultured Rhodospirillales bacterium
ATGGCGCGCTGGTGATTTCGTTTCCGAATTCCGAGGAATCCTGGATCACCTCGGCGCAACTGGCGCGCCAGACCAAATCGCTGCATTTCCTGATCGCGTTCCAGCCCAATTTCGTGCATCCGGTCTACGCGGCGCGCCAGGCGGCAACCCTGCAGCGGCTCAGCCAGGACCGCGTCGAATGGAACATCATCACCGGCGGGGGCGGCCCCTCGCAGCGCTGGTATGGCGATTTCTTGCCCCATGACGACCGCTACATCCGCACCCGCGAGTTCCTCGAAGTCGTCAGCGCCGAGTTCAAGGGCCGGCCCTACGATTACGACGGCAAGATCTTCCAGGTGAAGAATGGCGGGTTGACGCCGCCGCATTCGCTGGAGCGCAAGCCCAAGATCTTCCTTTCCGGCTCCTCCGACGCCGCGACAGCGGTAGCGGCGCAGCAAGCCGATCTCCTCCTGAACTGGCTCGAGCCGCTCGAGGCGGTGAAGGACAATATCCGCCGCGCCCAGGACAAATCGGCCGTCTACGGCCGCGATCTCAAATACGCGCTGCGCATCGAACTCGTCGCCCGCGAGACCGAAGCCGAGGCTTGGCGCGATGTCGCCCGCGCCTGGGGCAAAGTGACGCCGGAGGTCATCGCTGCCCGGATCGCGCAATTCGCGCCGTCGGAATCCGTGGGCGCGCAACGCCAGCAAGCGTTCAACCCAAAACCCTCGGAACGCTGGGAAGACCTCAAGCTTCCGGGCAATCGGTGGGCCGGCTTCAGCTATCTCCGCGGCGGCCCCGCCGTCGGCCTCGTCGGCTCCTATGCCCAGGTGGCCGAACAGCTCAACGAGCTGATCGACCTCGGTGTCTCGACCTTCGTGCTCGCCGGCACGCCGCATCTCGAAGAGTCGCTGCGCGTCGGCGAGGAGGTCCTGCCGCTGCTGCGCCAGCACCTGCCTGCAGCCAAGCTGCAAGCCGCCCAGTAACGCCCGAATTCACGAAAGAGCCCGAACCATGACCCTCGATTTCCTCTGGCGCCTGCCGACCGGCGGCGATGCCCGCCTCGCCAAGCTCGATCTCTGGAACGCCACCAGTACCGGCGCCGCCCGCACCGGCTATTTCCCGACCGCGACCAGCCACAACCAGCCGCGCCGTGATCTCGTCACCTATGGCGACTACCTCGCCCGCGTCGCCCGCGCCGCGGAGGCCACCGGCTTCCACGGCGTCCTCGTGCCCTATACGGCGGTGGGCGAGGAGCCCTGGATCGTCGCCTCGTCGCTGTCGCAGGAGACGCGCCGCCTGCACTTCCTGCCCTCCTTCCACACCGCGAACTTCAAGCCCGTCCACGGCGCCCGCAATTCGGCAACCGCGCAGCGTCATTCCGGCAGCCGCATCGACTGGAACATCCTCGGCGGTGAGAACGAGGCGGTGCAGCAGCGCGACGGCGATTTCACCACCCTCGACAAGCGTTACGAGCGCAACAGCGAGTTCATCGCGATCGCCCAGGGCGTGCTGACCCATCGCGAGTTCAGCTTCCAGGGCCAGACATACTCGGTGGAGAAAGGTGGTCTGCAAGCGCCGCTCTCGCAGATTCGCCTGCCGACGGTCTATGTCTCGGGCAGTTCCGAGGCGGCGCTGGAGACGGCTGCCCGCTACGGCGACGTCTACCTCACCTGGGCCGAGCCGTTGCCGGAGCTCAAGGCCAAGATCGCCGGCTTGCGCGAGCGCGCCGCCCGTCACGGCAGAACGCTTCGTTTCGGCATCCGCACCGACGTCATCGCCCGGCCCGAGGAGGAGACCGCGCTGTTCGATGCCCGCCGCCTGTTCGAGACCGCCGACAAGGCGAGTCTGCGCGACCGCGCTCTGGTCGCCGCCGATGATATCGATGGTTCTGCGGAGGAGCGCCGCTACGTCCAGCGCTTCGCCCGCGCCGGCCGCTTCGACGATTCGGCCGTGGCACCCGGACTCTACGCGACCGAAGGCCTCGTCCGGCCGACGGCCGCGCTGACCCTGGTCGGCAGCTACCAGCAGGTCGCCGAGACCCTATCGGGCTACATCGAGGCCGGGATCGACACCGTCATCCTGGCATCGAGCCCGCATCTCGAAGAGGCCTACCGCATCGGCGAGGATCTGCTGCCGCTGTTCGGGTCGCGACGGCGGGTGGCGGCGGAGTAGCTCAACCACACGTTACCCGTCATCCCGGCGAAAGCCGGGATCCATGGCTCAACCGCCTCGCTGGCGGACAAATGGATCCCGGCTTTCGCCGGGATGACGAGGGAGGTGGAGGCCTCCGAAGACTGGAATCGTCGAGAAGACCTATGACACCGCCTCTTCGGCCAATGCCTCCGTCGCCTCCCGCACCGGAAAACACCAGCGCAGACCGAAGATCAGGTAAACCGCGGCACCGAGAAGGAACACACCCTGCAGCCCGATGACCCCCGATGCCAGACCGCCGATCAACCCGCCGAGGCAGCCGCCCGACATCGAGGCCATGAGCTGGAGCGAGGCGAGCTTGCTCTTGTGGAGGTCGAGCCGGCTCAGCTGCTGGACATTGACGATGTTGGTGATGCCGAGGCCAACGCCGAGTGAGACCGTCGCCGCAGCAAGGCTCCAGTAACCGCTGGCGAATCCGGTCAGCACCAGACCGAGGATGATCAAGGCGAGGCTGGAGCGATAGAGCCCGAGCGCGGCGACACCGCGCAGCACCGGACCGGCGAAGAACAGGGTCGCAACCGAGATCGCGCCCTCGAAGAAGCGCACCGAAACCGAGGCCGCTTCCGAGAGATGCATCAGCTTGACGCCGATCAGGATGATGAAGGCCCCGAACAGCGACTGCACCCAGGACGACACGAACTCGATCGAACAGACGCCGAAGATCGTCGGGTTCCTGAGCAGCGCCGCCATGTCGCGGATATTCTCGGCGATCGACGGCTTTGCAGCGTCCGGGTTGCGCCGCGGCAGCACGCCGAGGCCGGCGAAGGCCATGAACATGAACATCACCGTCACGGTCCAGAAACCGGC
>CAIUCF010000270.1 GCA_903897565.1 uncultured Rhodospirillales bacterium
GCCCGGAGGCTGGTCGATCTCCGAAGGCTGCGTCGACGGCGGGGCAGGTGCCTGGCTCGGCGCCTCGACTGGCAGTGTCAGGATGAAGTTGGAGCCCTTGCCCTGTTCGCTGTTCACGGTGACGTCGCCGCCGAGGATGCGGACGAGACTGCGTGTGATCGCCAGTCCGAGTCCGGTGCCGCCATAGAGCCGGGTCGTGGAACTGTCCGCCTGCTGGAAGGCGTTGAACAAGCGGCCCATCTGCGCGGGCGTCATGCCGATGCCGGTGTCACTCACGGTGAAATCGACGAAGCCGCCGGCGTTGGTCTGCCGCAGCTCCGCCTTGAGCGTGACCGTTCCGCCATTCGTGAACTTGCAGGCGTTGCTCAGCAGATTGAGCAGCGACTGTTTGACCTTGGTCAGATCCGACGAAATCGTCTTCAATTCCGGTGGGCAGTCGATGATCAGCGCATTGCTGTTCTTGGCCGCCAGCGGCTCAACCATCATCTGCACTTCGCGGATCAGGGCATGGACGTCGATCGGCTCGATATAGACATCCATCTTGCCGGCCTCGACCTTGGAGAGATCGAGGATGTCGTTGATCAGCCCGAGCAGGTGTTTGCCGGCGTTCTCGATCTTCTTGAGATCGGCGATCGTCTCGTCCTCGCCGCGGTCCAGCGCGTCCTCATGCAGGAGCTGGCTGTAGCCGATGATGGCGTTCAGAGGCGTGCGCAGCTCGTGGCTCATATTGGCCAGGAAATCCGACTTGATCCGACTTGCGCGCTCGGCCTCCTCCTTCGCTAGTTCAAGCTCGGCCTGGCGCTCCTTCAATTCGGTGATGTCGGTATAGACGGCGACGCAATCACCGTCATGGGTTTGCCGTTCGCTGACGCGAATCCAGCGATTGCGATAACGTTGCTCGCTGACGCGGATCCAGAGCGTGTTCTCATTGTGCTCGATCGGCCGGTTCCAGCGCCGTTCCTTGATGCCGACACTGCGCGCGCGCTGGATCAGACGCTCCTTCACCCAATCGCCCTTGCTGCGATCGCCGAAATCATAGCCGCCCCGTTCGGCCGCTGCCTCGAGCACCGTCGAGAAGCTGGTGCCGGGTTGCACGAGATCGACGAGGTCCGGGTAGAGCTCGAGGAATTTCTTGTTGCAGAGTTCGAGACGGTCGCGCGCGTCATAAAGCGTGAAGCCTTCGCCGATGCTCTCGATGGCGTCAACGACGCGTCGGCGGTGGCGATCCGCCTCCTGAGTGAGTTTGCGGCGCTCGACGAGACCGTCGCGTAGCAGGACGAGCGCGCCGATGATCGAGCCGAACTCGTCATTGCGCTCCTTTGGCAGCGGGATGCCGAGATCGCCTTCGGTCAAGCCGGTGATGGCGCCGACGATCGCCCGGAGCGGCTCGAGGATCGATCGCAGCACGCCGATCGTCAGCCCCAATCCGCCCATCACCGCGGCAAGGACGACGGCGAGCGAGACGTGGCTGGCATGATCATTGATGGCGAAGACGGTCTCGCGGCTGGCAGCGGCCTGCGTGACCAGCTTCGAGGTCAGGCCTGAGAGTTGATCGCCGACGGATCCGGCCTGATTTCGCGAGTCCGAGAGGAAGCCATTACCTTCGTTGCGCTGGCCCTTGGCATAGGCCGTGGAGGCTTTGGCGATCGAGGACTCGAAAGCGAGGACGGTGTCCTTGACCGCCCGGGCGTCGTCGGGGAACTCGTGTGTCAACAAGGAGAGGGACAGATCGAGACGCTGCCGGTTGGCGGCGGCATTGCCCGCGACGTCGCCGGTTGTCTGCGCGAAATCGCCGACCCAGTAGTGGACGTCGTCGTAGGTCGCTTTCAGCTTGTCGAAATCGGCCTTCACATTGCCGAGAAGTTCGATCTCCTTCACCGCCTGCGATGCTTCGAGCGCCGCTCGAGAGGTCGAGTCGAAGGTCTGCATGAAGTAGAGATCGGTACAGGCCTGCACCAGCAAGAGCATTGTCGAGAGCGTGACGAGACGCGCCCGGATGGTCATGTTGCTCAGCATCTGTTGAAATTCCCCCTGCCGTACGCGTCCTCTGCCGGCCGGCCGGCATTGGGTATTTTGCCACGACGCTCAAGCGGCATCAGGGCGACGGTACCGTTCGACCCTGGCCACGTCAGTCGGCACCGCGCCTCCACCCTGGAAGTCGCCACCTCGTGAAAGCCGCAACCACCCCGCGGGATCGAACGCCGTTACCTCTAGAGCGCGAAGGCCATCTCGAGAAGATTGCGATCGTTTTCTCGGGCATAGCCAATTCTCGTGGAGAATTCGCGCATGAGGGCGATTCCCAAGCCGCCGATCGCCGCCGAGGCGAGGTCGGCCGCGGGAGTCGCGGCGGGGCGGGCGAGCGGGTCGAACGCGACACCGTCATCGGCGATGACGACGACGAGTTCGCCCGGCGTCACATCCAGGCTGAGGTCGATCTCGTGGTCCGTGTCCGGGGCGAAGGCGTAGGAGACCACGTTGGTGACCGCCTCGACGACGCTCAGGCAGACCGCGTGCGAAACCTCGTCATTGGCACCAATATCCCTCAAGATCCCCCTGAGCCAGTCGCTCATGCGGGATATCTCGGAGAGCGAATTATGCAATTCGAACCGGAAAGAGGTCGGCGCCGTTGCCATCCCGAGGGTGCTAAAGCGAGACGGCCTGGATGGCGGCAACAGAGTCATGGAAGATCGGCATCAGCGTATCCACGCCCGTCACCTTCAGGACTTTCTCGACGGCGGCCGACGGGTTCAACAGCACGAGCTTGCCGCCCCGCGACTGGATCGCCTTGGCGCCGGTCAGCAGCGTGCGAATTCCGATCGAGGCGACGAATGTCACCGCAGAAAGGTCCACGATCACCGCCTTGTTCGCGCCGGCGATCACGCTGAAACGCAGATCGATCTCCTGACTTCCCGCGATGTCGAGAAGTCCGTCAAGAATGACCTTGGTGGCCCCTTCGGGCAGGGTTTCGGTACTGAGTTTCATTGATTTCCTCACGCTGAACGCTGCCGGGCGAGACCCTCACCCGAAATTCAAGAATGCCGCCTCTGGCGTTGATTAGCAAGAATACATGAATCCGTAATACTTGGGCGCAGGCGGAGATCCAAGAAATGCAGGGGCTCAGATCCCTCGGCAGCCGGCATCAGGTGCAACCCGGGCACTCTGCGCTTACAGCGACGAGGCGATGGTGGAGAAGGTCGAGCTGAGCCCGGTACCGACGGCTTTCACCGCGATAATGATCACGACCGAGATCAGTGCGGAAATCAGGCCGTATTCGATCGCCGTTACGCCACGCCTGTCGTCCCGAAGCTTGATCAGGTGGGCGAACATCGCGGTATTCTTTTGTGACGTGTCGGGTGTCATGGTGAGCATATCGATCTTCGCCGTGCCGGAACGCCAAAGTGCGATATTCCCTTCTGTTCTGTCAATGGTTTAGACAGTATCGCGCGGTTACTGTGAATTCAATCCGAAGTCATCATGCTGCGATGGAATGCACGCGCATGTAGATTTGTCTATCCTTCCGCTCTGCTTTCGGCTGTTTGCCTGCTGCTGCAGGGGGAATGCAATCAATACGGTATTATGATCACAGTTTCGCCCCCATGCCGGTGTAAAGCGCGAATGCTCTGGATACAGGTCGCCCAATAGGCCAAATTAGCCAAACCGTACCGATATCGCTCAGGCGCGGCGGCAATAATAAGAACAGCGAAGGGAAGAAATCATGAAAGGCATAGCCATTCTCGGCGCCACCGGCGGCCTTGGCGAAGCGATTGCGCTGCGACTCGCGAAACGGGCGCCGGTCACGATCGGTTACGGTCGCAACAAAGAGAAAGCGAGCGCCGTGGTCGCGACGATCGAGAAAGCCGGCGGCACCGCGCGAATTGCGCCGGTCGACCTGCGCGATGCCGGTTCCGTGGCGGGTTTCATCGACGAGGCGGCGCGCAGCTGGAGTGGTCTCGACGCCATCGTCTCCGCGACCGGCCCCGCCATCCCGCTGCGTCCGCTCTCCGACGTCAGCGATGAAGATTTCCGCCGCATCTACGATACCGATGTCTTCGGGTCGTTCAATGTCCTGCGCCATGGCGCGGCGGCGCTGAAGAAGACAGGGGGCGGTGCGATCGTGCTGCTCCTGACCACTGCGGTATTGCGGACGCTCGAAAACGACGGGATGTCCGGAGGACCCAAGACGGCCGTCGCCGCGCTCATGAAGCAGGTCGCGCGCGAGATGGGCCAACACAATATTCGCTGCAACGGCATCGCTCCCGGCGTGATCGACGCCGGCATCGTCCATTCCTCGTTCGAGGCTGATCATGTCGCCAAGGCCGTCATCACCGACTGCCTGAACAAGACCCCGCTCGGGCGCATGGGGCAGCCCGAGGATATCGCCGCCGCGGTGGATTTCCTCACATCCTCCGACGCGACCTATATCAGCGGGCAGGTCCTGGCGATCGACGGTGGCTATTCGGCCTGAGCGTCGACGAGGGCGGCAAGCGCTTCCATCCGGTCGGCCTCGTCCGCCGGCTTGTCCCAGCGAATGCGGCTGATCCGGGGGAAACGCAGGGCGAAGCCGGATTTGTGGCGGCTCGACCTTGCGACGGCATCGAAGGCGACTTCGAAGACCAGCGCCTTGGCGACCTCGCGCACCGGGCCGAAACTCTGCAGCGTGTTGTGGCGGATCCAGTGGTCGAGCTGTTTCAGTTCCTGATCGGTGAAGCCGAAATACGCCTTGCCGATCGGCAGCAGAAGCTCGCCCTGCCAGAGCCCGAACGTGTAGTCGGAATAGAAGGACGATCGCTTGCCGTGGCCGCGCTGGGCATACATGAGGACGGCATCGACGACGCGGGGCTCGCGCTTCCATTTGTACCACAGGCCGGAAGGCCGGCCGGCGCGGTAAGGGCTGTCGCGGCGCTTCAGCATGACGCCCTCGACCGGGCCGGCCTGCGCCGCGGAGTCGAGGCGGTGGGCGGTCAGA
>CAIUCF010000271.1 GCA_903897565.1 uncultured Rhodospirillales bacterium
GACCTGCATCTGGATCGGACCCTCGGCGCGGCCATGGATGAACTGGTCGACGAATTCATTGCCGGAGCTATCGATGGTGTCGGTCGGGCCGTGCCAGATGATCTTGCCCTCGTAGAGCATCGCGATCCGATCGGAGATCTTGCGCGCGCTCGCCATGTCGTGGGTGATGCTGAGCGTGGTCGCGCCCAGATCCTTGACCCGTTCGGAGATCAGGTTGTTGATGACGTCGCTCATGATCGGATCGAGGCCGGTCGTCGGCTCGTCGAAGAAGATGATCTCGGGCGAGGCCGCGATCGCCCGCGCGAGACCGACCCGCTTCTGCATGCCGCCCGACAGTTCCGAGGGGTTGAGTTCGGCGACATCGGGGCCTAGGCCGACCTTGGCCAGGGTCTCGATCGCGATTTTCTTGGCGGCCGGCTTCTTCATGCCCTGGCCCTGGATCAGGCCGAAGGCGACGTTCTGCCAGACCGGGATCGAATCGAACAGCGCACCGCCCTGGAACAGCATCCCGAACTTGCGGATCAATTGGTCGCGGCCATTGGCGCTGAGCTTGGTGGTCTCGATGCCGTCGACCTGGATCGAGCCGCTATCGGGCTTGATCAACCCGAGCACGCATTTGATCAGCACCGATTTGCCGGTGCCGGATCCGCCGATGACGACGAGGCTCTCACCGCGGGCGATCTCGAGATCGATGCCCTGCAGCACCTTCTTCGACCCGAAGCTCTTGCACAGGCCCTTGATAACGATCTTCGGGGTGTCGGTCATGGCGTCCTTGGTCACTGGCCGAAAAACAGCAGGGTCAGGATATAGTTGCTGCACAGGATCATGATCGATCCAGAGACCACGGCGTTCGTGGTGGCGGCACCGACGCCCTGGGCGCCGCCGCGCGAGTAATAGCCGTGGTAGCAGCCCATCAAGGTGACGACGAAGCCGAAGGCCGAGGCCTTGACCAGACCCGAGATGACGTCGCCGCGCTCGAGGTGCTGGGCGGTCTGGCTGAGATAGCCCGACGGGTTGAAGCCGAGCTTGTAGGTGCCGACGAGCCAGCCGCCGAACACGCCGATGATGTCGGCGACCAGCACCAGTGCCGGCAGGGTGATGATCCCGGCGATCAGGCGCGGCACCACCAGATACTTGAAGGGGTTGGTCGAGAGCGTCACCAGCGCGTCGATCTGGTCGGTCACCCGCATTGTGCCGATCTCGGCGGCGATCGAAGCCCCGACACGGCCGGCGATCATCAGGCCGCCGATCACGGGCCCGAGTTCGCGGACCATCGAGATGACGACGACCGTGGCGACAGCGGCGTCGGCGCCGAAGCGCTGGAAGCCGGTATAGGTCTGCAGCGCCAGCACCATGCCGGTAAAGACGGCGGTGAGCCCGACTACCGGCAGGGAGAAATAGCCGATCTGCAGGATCTGCCGCAGCAGCAGCCCGGTATAGATCGGCGGCCGCACCAGATGGGAGAGCGCGATGCCGGCGAACAGCGAGAGGCGACCGACTCCGGCGATGAATTCGAGGGTGACGCGGCCGATAGTGGCGAGGAAGCTGAGCATCAGGAGATGTAAACCCTGTGAAGCCGCGACGACAAGCGGGTGAGGATTTCGTAGCCGATGGTGCCGCTGTCCCGCGCCAGATCGTCGACGCCATAATCGGGGCCGAGCAGGGTCGCCCAGCCCTCGGGATGCAGATCGGCGGGGGGGATATCGGTCACGTCCACGGTGATGAGGTCCATCGAGATTCGGCCAATCACGGGTGCCGCGTGGCGCCCGATCCGCACGCTGGCGCGATTGCCTGCGGCCCGGAGATAGCCATCGGCGTAGCCGGCGCCGAGAATGGCGACCCGGCTGCGCCGCTGTGCTGTGTGCGTCGCACCGTAGCCAACGGTGGCATTGGCGTCAATCTCCCGGACCTGCAGGATTTTCGCTTTGACGGCAACAACTTGCGCCATGGGATTGGGACGGTCCGGGGTCGGGTTGAGCCCATAGAGTGCCATGCCGGGGCGCACCATCTGGTGATGATAGGCGGACCCGAGGAAAATGCCCGACGATGCCGCCAGACTGAGCGGTGCTCTGGGGAGCATCGCCGCCAGCGTCGCAAAGCGCTCGCGTTGGAGCGCGTTGAGCGGATGGGCTGTCTCGTCGGGGCAGGCGAGGTGGCTCATGACTCCCGACAGCGCGATGCCCTCGAGCGCGGTCGGGTCGGCCGCGAGCTTCGCAACATCCACCGCTGACAGGCCGAGTCGCGACATCCCGGTATCGATATTGATGATCGCTGGCCGGCCCGCGGCCTTGCGCCGCCACGAATCGATCTGGCCGGGATCGTTCAGCACTGGCGTCAGGCCATGCTCCAGCAGCAGGCCGGTCCCCGTTGCAAGCGGTCCGCCGAGAATCGCCAGCGTGACATCGGCCCGCGGGCCGACGGCCTGGCGCAGCTCGATGCCCTCGTCGACGGTGGCAAGGAAGAAGCTGCGGCAGCCGGCGTCGAGCAGCGCCCGTGTCACGGGGGCCGCGCCGAGGCCGTAGGCTTGCGCCTTGACCACGGCAGCCACCGCGCAATCGGGGCCGACGAGCGCGCCGATGTGGCGCCAGTTTGCCGCCACCGCGGGTAGGGAAATCGTCAGGAGCCCGGTCGCCTGGACCGGCACGCCCTCAATATTGGGCATCGGGCAGGTGATTCTGGTCGATATGGTCGCTGAAGCGGGTCGTCGAGCCGTCGAAGGCGAGGCGGATGGTGCCGATGGGACCGTGGCGCTGCTTGGCGACGATGACTTCGGCCAAGCCATGGACCTGCTCAAGCCGGTCGCGCCAGTCGGCGTAGCGCTGGTTGAACTTTTCCTCATTCTCTTCGGGCTTGCGTGCCGGTTCGGCGCGGCCGAGGTAATATTCCTCGCGATACACGAACATGACGACGTCGGCGTCCTGCTCGATCGATCCCGATTCGCGAAGATCGGAGAGCTGGGGCCGCTTGTCCTCGCGTTGCTCGACGGCGCGGCTGAGCTGGGAGAGCGCGATCACGGGGACGTCGAGTTCCTTGGCGATCGCCTTGAGGCCGCGGGTGATCTCGGAGATTTCCTGGACCCGGTTCTTCTCCCCGCCGCCGGGCGTTCCCTGCAGCAGTTGCAGGTAATCGACGACGATGACATGCAGGCCCTGTTGGCGTTTCAGGCGGCGGGCACGGGTGCGCAATGCGCCGATGGTCAGCGCCGGCGTGTCGTCGATGAACAGCGGCACGCTCTGCAGGGTCATCGACGCCTGCAGGAACTTGTCGAACTCCTCGCGGGAGACCTCACCCTTGCGGATCTTGTCGCCTGAAACGCCGGATTCCTCGGCGAGCACGCGCGAGGCCAGCTGTTCGGCCGACATTTCCAGCGAGAAGAAGCCGGCGATGCCGCCATCCTCGGCGACGACCTGGCCGCTGGCGTCGCGGCCCTGGCGATAGGCCTTGGCGACGTTGAAGGCCATGTTGGTCGCGAGCGCGGTCTTCCCCATCGACGGGCGCCCAGCGAGGATGATCAGATCCGACGGGTGGAGGCCGCCGAGCAGCCGGTCCATATCGGTGAAGCCGCTGGAGACGCCGCTGGTCTTGCCGCTGCGCTTATAGGCGAGCTCGGCCATGTGGGTGGCGTTCTTGAGCGCCTGGACGAAGGGCTGAAAGCCGCCATCGGCGATGCCGGAGGTGGCGAGGTCGAACAGCTTCTTCTCGGCGATCTCGATCTGCTGCTTGGCGTCGACGTCGATGTCGTGGTCATGGGCGTCGTTGACGACGTCGGTGCCGATCGCCACCAACTGGCGGCGGATATAGGCGTCATAGATGACGCGGCCGTAGTCGTGGGCGTTGACGATGGTGACGACCGAGGCCGCGAGCTGCGCGAGGTAGGCCGCGCCGTAGACGCCTTCGCGGCCGATCTCGGTGAGCGCGCCCTGATGCTCGAAATAGGCCTTGAGCGTGATCGGGTCGGCGATCTGGGTCTTCTCGACCAGCTTCGAGATCGCGTCATAAATGCGGCCATGGACCTGATCGGCGAAATGGACCGGGAGCAGGAACTCCGCCACGCGTTGATAGGAGGGGTTGTTGACGAGCAACGCGCCGAGCAGCGCCTGCTCGGCTTCGAGATTATGGGGCGGCGGCCGATAGCCGGCCGGCTCGCCGGTATCGGCGGGAACGCCGGCGCCCGAGGGGATCGCGTAGAGGCTTGTCATTTTGCTATGCTAGCAGGCTCAGGGCTGCGGACGATTGCGAAATTTCATCCACACCCGTGTGAATGATGGGGACAAATTTTGTCGCGGATATCGCTTGCGAGGAGAAACGGCTTCGGTTAGTGTCCGCGACCTTGACGCCGGGGCCGGCCAGACCAGCCCCCGGCCGGGCGCCCGTAGCTCAACTGGATAGAGCACCAGACTACGAATCTGGGGGTTAGGAGTTCGAATCTCTTCGGGCGCGCCATTCCTTCTCCGACAAGAATGTTGAGCTCGGCGCCGCTGCCTGTGCCTCGTGGGGCCTGCGACGCGTTTAGGGAACGCGAAGGTCAGCGCCCGCGGTTCCTCTTTATGCGCGTGCCACCGTCGCGACCTGGCGATTGGCGTCCTTGATCATGTAGTACGAGAACACCAGGAACCAGACCAGCCAGGCCGGGTAGGGCACGTAGAAGCTCAGCAGCCCGTTCCAGGCGAAGGGACCGGTCGTGAGAAAGGCGGTCAGGCTGGCGGGGAAAAAGGTGAAGCCACCCCAGACGGCAAGCCACCCGGCCCAGTTCGGGAACAGCGGATCGGGCCCGCGGTCGAAGAAGCAGACCAGCGCCGCAGCGCACATCTGCAGGGTGGTGCAGATATAGAGCTGATCGACCGAGAGCCAGCCGGCATCGTTCAGCATCTGGGTGATCTCGGGGCTGCGGTCGGGGCGGAACGCGGCGATGATCCAGAAATAGCCGCTCATCGAGACGACCAACATGGTGAGCGCGCCGCCGATCAACTGCAGGATCGACAGCACCGGATATCTCCCCTCCCGGCGCGCGAGCTGGATCGTCAGCAGCGCCGTCCAGGGCAGGTAGAAGCCGACAGAGATTACCGACATGATGAAGCCGACCCGGATGCGCCCAGAATGCTCTGCGTAGTGCCGCGCGACTTCTGCGGCGGAGAGATGTGGCGACAGTGGCGGGATATTCATCCCCACCCAGCCCCAGAAGAACACGAAGGTGACGACGAAAAACGGGCCGCACCAGGCCGAGAGCAGTTCCATGAGGGCTTTTGAACGGGCGTCCATGTGAATTCTCGTCTCACTTGTTTGGTGGAAGGGATCGCGACGACTCCGTCAGGCGCTCCTGCGCAGCGAGACAGGTGTCTTGTCGAACGATTTGATGACTTTTCGCAGCAGCAGGTCGAACTGCAGGAATTCGGCCGGGGTCAACCCGTCGAAAGCTTCGCGTAGCGGTGCCATCAGGGTCGGGACCGCCGCAGTCGCGACGTTGCGTCCGTGAGCGGTGATCTGGATCAGCGATCGGCGGGCATCACGCCGTTCGATCTCGCGGGTGACCATGCCTTGGGTAATCAAGTCATCCAGGATCTTGGTCATGTTGGCGCGACTGGTCCCCACCAACTCGCTGAGCTCGCTCGGCGAGGCGCAGCCCGCGTCGCTCGCCAGCAGCAGGCAGAGCACGTGGAAGGAGTTCTCGGTGAGGTCCATGGCGCGGAACACCGGTTCGAAATACTGCCCCATGCCGGCCGCGGCGATCCGGACGAGGCGGACGATCACCGTTTCTGCCATCGGCAGGTCCGGCAATACCGCCGCC
>CAIUCF010000272.1 GCA_903897565.1 uncultured Rhodospirillales bacterium
CGCATGATCAAGGGGAGTAAACGACAATGCTCGACCATGTTCTCGAAGACCGCCGCCGCGATATCGGGGGATTCGAAGTCGCCCGGGTATTGCCGGCGATCGGCCATCGCCAGGTCGGGCCGTTCGTGTTCTTCGACCATCTCGGACCCGTCGAGTTCGCCGCCGGCATCCCGAAGACCGTCGATGTCCGGCCGCATCCCCATATCGGGCTGTCGACCGTGACCTATCTCGTCGATGGCGAGATCACCCATCGCGACAGCGTCGGCTCGGAGCAGGCGATCCGGCCGGGCGAGGTCAACTGGATGATCGCCGGGCGCGGCATCACCCATTCGGAACGCTTCGATAAGCTGCGCCAGTACGGCGGCCGCATCGACGCGATCCAGACCTGGGTCGCTTTGCCGGAGGCCGAGGAGGAGCGCGATCCCGGCTTTGCCCATTACGGCACCGAGGATTTGCCCAGCTTCGACGAGCGCGGCGTCTGGGGCAGGCTGATCGCCGGCACTGCCTATGGCGCGCGCTCGCGCGTCGAGACCCATTCGCCGATGTTCTATGTCCACTGGGTGCTGCAATCCGGGGCGATCGGGCCGTTGCCGGACGAGCATCGCGAACGCGCCGCCTACATCGTCTCCGGCACGGTCGAACTGGCCGGCCAGACCTATGAAGCCGGCCGCATGCTGATCTTCACCCCCGGTGCGGCGGTGGCGCTGAAGGCCGTTACGGAATCGGTGCTGATCCTGCTCGGCGGCGCCCCGATCGGGCCGCGTTTCCTCGACTGGAACTTCGTCTCCTCGTCGCGCGCGCGGATCGAGCAGGCCAAGGCCGACTGGCGCGCGGGGCGGATGAAGCTACCCGATCTCGACCATGATGAGTTCATTCCGCTGCCGCCGGATCCGCCGGGGGTGCGGCCGGCAGGTTCGTAGAAACTGCGCCAACCGAAACTATTCGTTGAGGATTAAGCTGCTAATAACCTGCGACAGCGGAGGTATGCGCGGACTCCGGTGACGCCTGTGCGCCAGAGAGCGAATTGCAGCCGGAATGACCGAACCTTTCGACCAGTATCACGCCCGCCGCCAAATCTGGCGGATCGTGCTGATCTATGCGGCGTTCTCGGCAGCGTGGATCCTGGTCAGCGACCGGGTCGCGCAGGCGCTGGCGCCGAGTCTCGCGGATCTGGAGATCGTCAATACGCTCAAGGGTTGGGTGTTCGTCGCGGTTACTGCCGCGCTGATCTTCGGGCTGATGGGCCGGGCCTGGCGGCGCACCGAACGGGCGAGCCGCGGTGAGCGCATGACCTCGACATTGCTGGCGGCGATCGCCGAGAGCTCCGAGGACGCGATCTTCGCCAAGGATCTGCAGGGCCGTTACACGCTGTTCAATCGTGCCGCGGCCGCCATCGTCGGTCGGCCTGCCGCGGAGGTCATCGGTCAGGATGATCGGGCGATCTTTCCGGAGGAAACCGCCCTGCCGATCATGGCAGCGGATCGCGCGGTCGTGGCCGGCCGGACCCACCATACCGCGGAAGAACAGATCGCCACCCGGCATGGGCTCCGCACTTTTCTTGCCACGAAGGGCCCGCTTTACGATCACGACGACGTCATTTTCGGAACATTCGGAATCTCGCGCGATATCACCGATCTGAAACGCAAGGAACGCGCGCTCCAGGGCGAACGAAATTTTCTCAAGACGCTATTCCGCAGCCTGCCGGACCTGGCCTGGCTAAAGGATCCACAGGGCGTCATTCTCGCCTGCAATGCCCGGTTCGAAGAGTTCATGGGCGCGCCCGAGGCGGCGCTGCTGGGACGCCGCGATCGCGATTTTCTCGATCCTGCTCTGGCCGCGGTCTTCGACGCCGGCGACGCGGCGGCGATCGCGGCTGGTCGTTCCCTCACCAGTGAAATCACGCTGCCCTATGCCAATGACGGTCACATCGAGGATCTCGAGACGGTCAAGACCCCCATCTTCGATGGCGAAGGCCGGTTGACCGGCGTCCTCGGCATGGCCCGGGACATCACGGCGCGTCGTGCGGCGGACGCCCAGATCCGCCTCGCCGCCCAGGTGTTCGACGCTGCGGGTGAAGGCATCATGATCACCGACCCGGCGCATCGGATTCTCCGTGTCAATCCGGCCTTCACCACCGTTACCGGCCATACAGTGGAAGATGTCATCGGCAAGACCCCCGCCCTGCTGAAATCCGGCCGTCACGGCAGCGACTTCTATGCGGCCATGTGGCAGGCGGTGGAGGCGCAGGGCTGGTGGCATGGCGAGGTCTGGAACCGGCGCAAGAACGGCGAGATCTATCCGCAATGGTTGACCCTCAGCACCGTTCGCGATGCGCTGGGCAAGATCACGAATTATGTCGCGCTGTTCAGCGACATCACCGAAATCAAGCGGTCGCTGCAACGGATCGAGTTCCTGGCGAGCCATGACGAACTGACCGGGCTGCCGAACCGGACGAGTTTTCTGAACGAGGTCTCGACGGAAATCACCCGCGTGAGCCGCCACAGCGGAAGTTTTGCCATTCTCTTCATCGACCTCGACAATTTCAAGGTCGTCAATGATTCGCTCGGCCATCCGGTTGGGGATCTGCTGCTTAAGGAAGTGGCGCGGCGCCTCGGCGCATGTCATCGCGGCAGCGATGCCGTCGCGCGTTTCGGTGGCGACGAGTTTGCCATGCTGGTCGTCGATGCGACCAGCGACGAGGCCGAGGCGGCGGCCCGGCGGATCGCCGCCGCGCTTGCCGAGCCACTGATGCTGGCCGGTCAGCAGGTCTACTCCTCCGCCAGCGTCGGCATCAGCCGTTATCCCCATGACGGAACCGACGCGGAGACGCTGATCAAGCATGCCGATACGGCGATGTATCTGGCCAAGGAAAGCGGCAAGGCCACGCACCAACTCTTCACCGACGCCCTGAAATCAGCAGCGGACGAACGGCTGCAACTCGAGAACGGTCTGCGTCGCGCGATCGACCATGGCGAGCTGTTCCTGCTCTACCAGCCGCAGATCGAACTGGCGAGCGGCCGGCTCGTGGGTGCCGAGGCGCTGGTGCGCTGGCAGCATCCCGAACTCGGGCTGATCCCGCCAAGCAAATTCATCCCGCTTGCCGAGAAGAGCGGGCTCATCGACCGGCTCGGCGACTGGGTC
>CAIUCF010000273.1 GCA_903897565.1 uncultured Rhodospirillales bacterium
CAGCCGCCGCTGACCCGGCAGATCCAGCAGCTCGAAGCCTCGCTCGGGGTCAAGCTGTTCAACCGCTCGGCCAAGGGCGTCGAGCTCACCAATTCCGGCGAGCTGCTGCTCGAAGAGGCGCAGAACATCCTCACCCTGGTCGAGCAGGCCGAGGAGCGCACCAAACGCGCCGATCGCGGCGAGCTCGGCCGGCTCGATGTCGGGATCTTCGGCTCGGCGATCCTCGACGCGATCCCGAAGCTGCTGCTCGCCTTCCGCCAGGCCTATCCCGACGTCAACATCATCCTCCACGCGCTGTCCAAGGACGATCAGCTCGAGGCGCTGCGCCAGCGCCGCATCACCGTCGGTTTCAACCGTTTCGTCGAGGATCAGCCCGACATCGCCAGTGAGGTGATCCTGCACGAGCCGATCTACGCGGCATTGCCCGATAACGACCCGCTGGTCGAACAGCCTACCGTGACCCTGCTCGATCTGGCGAGCCGACCCTTCGTGCTGTTCCCCAATGCCGGCCGGCCCAATTTCATCGATCGCGTGCTGCAATGGTGCCAGCGCGAGGGCTTCTCGCCGCGCGTGGTCCAGGAGGTCGGCGACGCCGTCGCCGGCATTGCCCTGGTGGCGAGCGGCTTCGGCGTCTGCCTGGTCTCGGAATCGGCGACAACCTTGATGATGCCGCGGATCGTCTATCGCCCGGTGGCCGGCCACGACGATCTCAAGATCGATCTCAGCTGTCTCTATCGCCGCAACGACCAGTCGCCGATCCTGCAGGCCTTCCTGAAAATCGTCCGCCGCGTCGCCGCGGAGCGCTAACGTCGCGCCAGCCAGACCGCGGCGGCCATGACGAATATCGGCACGGCGTAGCCCGCGGCGACGCCTCTGCCGCTGGCGACCAGGATCAGCTCCAGGGTCACGATCATCGAAACGGCGAGCGCGTTGTAGCGATCACCGATCAGGGTCTTGATCAGGGCTTTCATCTCAAGCCTCCTGCGGCCGGCGCAGCGCCGTGCGGGCGATCAGCTGGCCGCCGAGGAAATAGAACAGGGTCAGGCCCGCGAGGCTCCAGTCGCCCGCCGGCCAGATGCCGTCGCCGCCGATCGCGGTCAGGGTCCAGAAGGTGCCGAAGGCGGTGATCGCCGAGCCGACGCCGAATTTGATCAGGTTTTCCGGGATCTGCGACAGCGGCGCATGGGCGAAGGCGCCAAGGGCCACGACCACGATCAGCGCCGAAAGCGCCGCGCCGTAGGCGGTGACGTGACCGGGATCGTGGATGCCGAGCGCGACCACGATCAGCCAGACCTCCAGCCCCTCGACCAGCACGCCGTTGAAGGCGATCATCCAGCTGGCATGGCGATCGGCCCGCTCCAGCTTGGCGCGGGTTTCGGCGAATTCCTGGCTCTCGTCGTGCAGCGCCTTGAGCCCCGCCTGCCGCGCGATGGCCTTGGCCAGCCAGCGCAAGCCGAACAGCAGCAGCAAGACCCCGATCAGCCCCTGCACCCAGACCTCCGTGGCGCCGTATTCGAGGAAGCGATCGCAGAACACCGTAAGGACGGCGAGCGCCGCGAAAGCCGCGAGACTGGCGCCGCCGGCTGCCCGCCAGCCGATGCTGATGGCGACCGCCAGCACGATCGTGAAGGCCTCGACCCATTCGACCATCGCGGTAAAGAAGATTGGCAGAAAGATGTGCCAGTTGATCATCATGCCCTTACGTCCTTTCGACCCGCTGCCGGAACCGGCGCGAGACCGCATTCTGACGAGCGCGCAACGATGGTATCCTCACCGCGCCCGCACGACAAAGCCCAACAAGCAGAAACCACCGCGGAAGGCGCCATCCCATGTTCAAGATTTTTCTGCAGATCCGGAAAAAGCCCGGCATGTCCCGGGAAGATTTCATCGCCTATTACGAAAACCACCACGCACCGCTGGCGATCGGACTGATCCCGAGCATGAGAAAATATCTCCGCCATTATCTCCAGCCGCTCGGCAGCGAGTTCTTCGCCGCCGGCGACGACCTCCCGGATGATGTCATCACGGAGATCTGGTTCGACAGCCGGGCCGGCTACGACGAGGCCATGGCGCTGCTCGCGGATCCCGAGAAGGCGGCGATCCTGGCGGCAGACGAGGAAAAGCTGTTCGATCGCGCCTCCATTCGTGTCAGAAGCGTGGAATGTCACGAATCCGACCTGACGCGCTGACCCCGAAGGCGGGCGACGACACGAGGCTGCTGTCCTGCCTGCGGTGGGACGCGGTCGGCGACGCCCGGCTCGCGACCCTCGACGCGGGGGCGTGGACGGAGTTGCTCAGCGTCGTCGAGGCGGGCCTCGGCCAGGCCTTGCTGGCCCGCAGGCTGTCGCGGAGTGCGATCGCCCCGCCACCCGCGGTCGCGGCGGCGCTCGGCCGCGCCACCAAGGCCATGGCCCTGCGCAACATGCGGGGGATCGCCGCCCTCGCCCGAGCGCTGGCGCCGTTCGATCGTCCCGTGCTGCTGCTCAAGGGCGTCGACATCGCGCAGCGGGTCTACGGCAATCTGGCGCAGCGGCGCATGAGCGACATCGACATCCTGGTCCACGAGCAGGATGCGCCGGCCTGCCACGCGGCCCTGATCGCGGCCGGCTACACCACCGAGCGCGCGCCCGGCCACGCAACCCTCGGCGACCGTCATTTCAAGGAAGCCAACTATCTGCCGCCGGATCGCGGCGGGCTGCCGGTCGATCTGCATTGGCGCCTGACCGGGCCGGGCTTCGGCGCCAAGCTCGACCTCGACGGCATCTGGGCGCGCTCGCAGCCGTCGCGAATCCTCGGGCCGCACAGCCGGGTCATGGCGGTCGAGGATCTGCTGCTCTACCTTTGCGACCATATCCGCCACCATTCCTTCGACGGCCCGCTGACCCAACTCTGGGATCTCGCCGAGATCGTCGAATGGGCCGGTAGCGCGCTGGATTGGGAGGTATTCTGGCAGCGCGCCGCCGCCTGGCATTTCGAGCGCACGGTCCAGCTGAGCTTTAGCCAGCTCGAGCGCGATCTCGGCGTCACCGTGCCAGGCGCGAGATCACCCGCCGCCGTCACCGCGCTGCTGCCCACGACCCTGGCCAATCTCGGGCTGCATCCGAGCCACGAGGGGCTGAATTATCGCCATATCGCGATCGTCTTCACCGCAAGCGCGCCGCTCGGGACCCGGCTCGGACTGCTGCTGCGGGCGCTGTTTCCGCCGGCCGAGGAGGTCGGACAGTGGCTGGGGACAGCGCCTTCGCGCTGGCGCATCTATGCCGCCTATCCGCGCTATTGGCTGGCGAAGATCGCGCGTCGCGGCACCCTGATCCGCGGCTGGCTGCGGCGTGACCCGGCGATCCGCGGCGAGCTCGATCGCATCGAAGCCTTGCATGCCTGGCTCAGCGCCGAATAGCACATGCTCCTCGACAAGCTGAAACGCCTGGGCGGACGCCATTGGTGGAGTGTGTGGCGGCTGCGGCTGCGCCCGCCGCCGGGCCTGTTCCAGCCGGTCGGCGACACTCGTGACGACCGCTATCCGGTGCTGTTCCGGATGGTCCATGATTGCATCGGCGACGGCCCCGACCGCGCCCTGCTGTCGTTCGGCTGTTCGACGGGTGCCGAGATCTGGTCGCTGCGCCGCCACTTCGCCACGGCACGATTGCGCGGTCTCGACATCAACGCGACCAGCATCGCCCTGGCGGAAGCCGAGCGGCGGCGCCGCGGCGATGACGACGTCTCGTTCGCGACCGCCGCCAGCGCGGTTGCCGAGCCTGCCGATCGGTTCGACGCCGTTTTCGCCATGGCGGTCTTCCGTGACGGCCGGCTCGGCGGCGCGCCCGAGCGCTGCGACCGGTATCTGCGCTTCGCGGCGTTCGAGCGCACCGTCACGACGCTGGCAAACAGCGTCCGCCCGGGCGGACTGCTGCTCATCCGCCACGCCAATTTCCGCTTCGAGGACACACCGGCCGCTGCCGCCTTCACCTGCGTGCTGCGCCAGCCCTACCGGCAGCGGACGCCGGTCTACGGCCGGGACGATCATCGGCTGTCCGGGGTCGATGACGAGGGCGTCGTCTTCCGCAAGCATGCGGATCGGGTATAAGGATCGCGCGGACAGCTGGGGATGATCAGGATCGAGATGGCGGAAGCGCGCTTCAACTACAGAATCTCTGGCTTGGCCGTGGCCAGCGATCTCGCGCTTCCCGGGCTGGAGGAGACGGCGTTCGCGCAGCCGGCCGCGGTGGCGATCCACGCCGCTTCCGTGCCGGAATCCCTGGGCGCCGACCCGGCGGATTGCGGTCCCTCCTGGGAGATTGTCGGCGAGCGCTTCCTGCTGCGCATTCCCGGGCTGGCGCGGTTTCAGCTGACCGCGGGTCGCGAGATCGCCTACCAACCCGAAACCGGCATCCCCGCAACCGAGTTGGCAATCTTCCTCGTCGGTACCGTATTCGGGATTCTGCTCCATCAGCGCGACCATATCGCTCTCCATGCCAGCGCCGTGCTGGTCGGCGACAAGGCGGTGCTGTTCTGCGGACCATCCGGCGCCGGCAAATCGACCCTGGCGGCCGCCCTCGGCAAGGCAGGCTATCCGCTGATCACCGACGACGTCTGCGCCATCAGCCTGGAGCCCGGCACGGGCGCCACCATCCATCCCGATGGCCGCCAGCTCAAGCTCTGGGCGCAGGC
>CAIUCF010000274.1 GCA_903897565.1 uncultured Rhodospirillales bacterium
CAAGCTCGTCGATACCGCGGGACTGCGCCGCAAGGCGCGGATCGAGGAGAAGCTGGAGAAGCTCTCGGTCGGCGAGACCCTGCGCACGATCCGCTTCGCCGAGATCGTCATCCTCGTCGTCGACGCCACCGATCTGCTCGAGCGCCAGGATCTGGCGATCGGCCGGCTGATCGAGAACGAAGGCAGGGCGATGGTGATCGCCCTCAACAAATGGGACCTCGTCAGCAACAAGCCCGAAATCCTGCAGGAAGCGCAGTACATCCTCGAGAAGTCGCTGCCGCAGCTCCAAGGTATCCCGGTGATCCCGATCTCCGGCGCGACCGGCCAGGGCCTCGATAAGATGATGCAGGCCGTGCTCGATACCTACGCGATCTGGAACATCCACGTGCCGACGCCGAAGCTCAACCGCTGGCTCGCCGCGGTCCAGGAGCGTCACCCGCCGCCGTTGGTCGATGGCCGCCGCTTGCGCCTGCGCTTCATGTCGCAGGCCAATATCCGGCCGCCCACCTTCGCCCTGTTCTCGTCCAAGCCGGGCGACCTCCCCGACGCCTATCGCCGCTACCTGGTCAACCTGCTGCGGGCCGATTTCGGCCTGACCGGCGTGCCGATTCGCATGATGTTGCGCAAGGGCAAGAACCCCTTCGCCGACAAAGACTGAGGCGCCAATCTGCTGCGTCGCAGCACATTTTGCGACGCAGCATGACACCGTGTTGACACTCTGATGGCACCTCGCCTGTAGATTGTCGGATTTCCCCGTTTTTTGAGCATGTTGAAGAACTGCTCTTATCTTCTCTCCAAAGGCGCTTGGGCGTCGCAACTATATCTTTGTTGCGTCGCACTATGCATTCTCCGTTCCATTACGCGGCATCGGCAATACATAAAATTTTTATTGATATTTATGGACAAGGGCTCGATAAGTTTTTGAACTTATAAAGTTGCCGGGGAGCGTCCAGTGTTTCAATTGATCGATATGAATGATCAGCGCGGACAGAACGCGAATGACGCCTTTGTTGAGAATTACCCGCCGCGTCTTCGCGCGATGATCCTGTTTTCGAGTCTGATCGGCTCCTGGGTCGTGGTCGCGGCCGCGGCCTACCTGGTGGTGCGTTGCATCTGACGCCCAGGCAACACCTTCAATAGTGTCAGAAAGCCCGCAGGCACTGCGGGCTTTCGCTTTTCCGGGGTGAAAGCGACGCCTCCGGGCGCGGAAACAGGGTTTCCGTGCGGCCTTCGAGCCGGTAGGCCAGGAGGCCGAGCCATTCGTGAAACGCGAGCCCAAGATGGTCGAGTTTCCTTACTAAATCAACCTGAGGCAAGCCCGATCCCGGTGGCACCGACAAATAGCTGGTCGGGTCGGCGAGCATGGTCCAGCCGAGATGCTGGGCGATCGCGATGCTGCGCGGAATATGGAAAGCGGCGCCGACCAGGACCCAGCTCTCGCCCGGCCGCGGCGACACCATCAGCTTCGAATAGACGAGATTCTGCCACGTGTCGCGGGAACGGTCCTCCAGGCGAATCCGGCCCGGCGCGACACCCATCGCTGCGAGAATCTGCCGCGCGATCGCGGCCTCGGTCACCATTGCCCGGGGGTCGGTGCCGTAGCCGCTGAACACGATCATCGCCTCCGGATGCAACTTCGCGAGACGCGCGGCCTCGAGCAGGCTGCCGAAATCGCCAAGCAGGGTCGGCTCGCCCCAGGCCGTCGTCGCTCGTCGGTCCTGGCCGCCGCCGAGGATCAGGATGCCGCGGATACAGGCGGGCAGACTCGCCGGCTTGGCGAAGCGCACCTCCAGCGGATACAACGCCCAATCGTCGATCGGGAGCAGGTAGAGGCTTAGCCCGGCCACGGCCAGCCCCGCCAGCATCGCGGTGGCCAACCGACGGCGCCCCAAAGCCAGCAGCATGATCGCGAGGACCAGCACGCCCAGTGCGGCATCGGCCGGGCGGACTAAAACATTGAAAAACTTGTCGACCACGGACAGCACTTGTATCCCTTATCTTGTGGACGCGACGCGACACCGGCAACCGAGGCCACAAGACCTCGTCATGGGCGTCGATGCAAGGGGCTCGAAAGAGGCGGGAGAGGCGATCGTGAAACGGTATCTGATCGGATTCGGCGTCGTCGTAGCGCTGCTCGTCGTCGCCGTCGCGGCGCTGCCCTGGCTGATCCCGCTCGACTACGACAAGGGCCAGATCACGGCGCAGGTGAAGGCCATCACCGGTCGGGACCTTTCGATCGACGGGCCGATGCGGCTCTCACTGTTCCCGCTCTCCGTCGAGGCCCATGGCGTCGCTCTGGCCAACCCTCCGGGGAGCCTGCAACCAGCCATGGTCAGGCTCGACACCATCGACGTCGAGCTGCGTCTGCTGCCGCTGTTCTCGGGTCGGCTGGACATCGCCCGCTTCGTGCTCAAGAAGCCGATCATCGACCTCGAGGTCGATCCGGCCGGCGTGCCGAACTGGGTCTTCGCCCATGACGCCGCCGCTGCCCCCGCGCCGCCGCCGACAACCGCCTCGGGTGGCAGCGCCACCGCCGCGCTCGGCCGTTTGTCGATCGCGAAGCTGCATATCGAGAATGGCCTCCTCAGCTTCGTCAATCGCCGCAACGGCACCCAGGAAACCGTCTCCGGCCTCAATCTCGACGTAGCGCTTCCCGGCGCCAATGGGCCGCTCAGAATCAGCGGCAGCGGCAGCGTCGAGAAGCAGCGCTACAGCCTCGATCTCTCAGGTGTCGTCAGCCTCTCCGACACCCTGGCGTCGATCAGCGACGCCAGCCTGAAATTCGACTCGATATCCGGGACCGGCGCGCTCTCTGTCGACACCGGCGGCGTCCGTCCCCGCATCTCGGGCAGCCTAGCGCTCCATCGCCTCGACATCACGCCCTATCTGCCGCCGCAGAAACCGGCCGTGAAACCGGCGAGCCCCGCCAAGGGCCAGCCGGCCCCGGTGCCGGCCAAGGAATCCGGTTGGGACAAGACGCCGATCGACTATTCGGGTCTCGACCGCGTCGACGCCGACCTCCACGTGACGGCCGACGAAATCCGAATCCGCAAATTCGACCTCGGCCAGACCGATCTCCACCTCGTTCTCGCCGATTCCCACCTCAAGCTCGATTTTGCCAAGCTCAACGCCTATGGCGGCCACGGCAACGGCATGGTGACGATCGCCGGACCCGGCCCGCGCGCCGCGATGACCCTCGCTTTCGATCTCGCCGGGATCCAGATCCAGCCGCTGCTCAAGGACAGCACCAGCTTCGACCGGCTCAGCGGCAATGCCGGCTGGACCACTGCCGTCTCCAGCGTCGGCGGCAACGAGCGCGAACTGATCGGCAACCTCAAGGGCACGGGCGCCTTGCGCCTGGTCAACGGCTCGCTGCGTGGCTTCAATCTGGTGCAGATGCTGTCGAATCCGGTGGGGGACCTCACTGAGCCCCACGGCAGTACCACGATCGAGCATATGACCGGCAGCTACGTCGTCGCGAACGGCGTCGTCACCAACCACGATCTCGATGTGAAGAGTGGCAATCTCAGCGCGAGCGGCGAAGGCACGGTCGATCTACCGGCCCAGTCGCTCGACTATCGGCTCGAGCCGCGTCTCGGCGTCGCAATTCCGATCCGCATCAGCGGGCCCTGGAGCGCGCTGCATTACCGGATGGACATGAACGTGTTGAAGAACCTGTCGACCTTTGGCGGCAAACCGGTCGATGCCGTCAAGCACGGCGTCGGCGGCACCGCCAACAAGCTCAAGGGCCTGTTCAACATCCCCTAAAACGCTAGGGAACCTCTGGGTTGCGGCCCGATTCCTTGGGCGCGTGATGACAGATTTGTGCTATTCTCGCACATCCGCGAATTCAGCGTCCGAGCATTTCATGAGCACATCGAACGGAACGACGCCAATGATGGTGCCCAAACGGGCCGACAGCGGCCTGGAAATGTCGATCGTTAATCGTATGCCGGGGTTCGACCCCGATGTTCGCCGGACAATCGTCGTGATCGATCAGAGCTCCCGCACGCGCGCCCAGATCGTCGCGGCATTGGCACCGGTTCATGACATCCTCGAGGCCAAGGACGGGTTGGACGGCATCGCGCTGGTCGCGGAACGCCAGCCGGACCTGATCCTGCTCGACCTCCGGCTCGCCGACGGCTCCGGCCTTGAGCTCTGCCGCAGCCTGAAGGCCGATCTGCGCACCCGCAAGATCCCGATCATCATCGCGACCACGGCGGATGAGCAGATCCACGAGGTCGAGGGGCTGCAGGTCGGCGCCGTCGATTTCGTGACCCATCCGATCGACCCGGCGATCCTGCGGCTGCGCGTGCGCAACCAGCTCGCCCTGAAATATTACCGCGACGTGCTGGAGCGGCTCTCCGTGGTCGACGGCCTCACCGGCGCCGCCAACCGCCGCCAGTTCGATACCATCCTCGACCGCGAATGGCGCCGCGCCAAGCGCCTCGGCAAGCCGGTTTCGCTGATCATGTTCGACGTCGATCACTTCAAGAAGTTCAACGACCATTATGGCCACCTCAAGGGCGACGACTGCCTGCAGCGGCTCGCCCATCTGCTTGAAGCCATGATCCACCGCCCGGGCGACAGCGCCGCCCGCTACGGCGGCGAGGAATTCGCGATCATCCTGCCGGAGACCGAGAACACCGGCGCCGCGATCGTCGCGGAGCGCGTCCGTCAGGGTGTCGAGCTGCTCGACATCCCCCACGAGGCGTCCTCGGTCGCCAAGCATGTCACGATCAGCGTCGGCGTCGCGACCGTGGTCCCGAGCGGCGAAGATCTGCCCGAAACCCTGGTCAAACTCGCCGATCAGCGACTTTATGAAGCGAAAAGGGCCGGGCGGAATTGCACCCGCTGAAGGTTCGGTGCTAACCCTGCGCCACCTATCCCGTATTGCTGACCGGTTCGGAGCCGATGACCGCCAATTCCCCGATTGATTACGCCGCCAGCGGCGTCGACTATGCATGGCTCGACCTGTTCAAGCGCGAATGCCAGCGCCTGGCCAAGGGCACCGTCGAAGGTCTCAAGACCCCCGGCCTGCGCGACGCCGGCCTGCGCGGCGAGAGCGCCCATATCATCGAGACCGCCGATTCCTTCATCGCCCATGTCGAGGAAGGCTTGGGGACCAAGAACCTCGTGGCCGACGCGGTGTATCGCGAGACCGGCAAGAACTTCTACCGCGAGATCGGCATCGACATCGTCGCCACCATCGTCAACGACCTCGCGACCTGCGGCGCCCGGCCGGTGGCCGTGGCGATGCACGCCGCCGTGGCCTCCTCCGACTGGTTCCGCGATGCACCCCGCCGCGACGCGTTGGCCGCCGGCTTTGCCGAAGGCTGCACCCTGGCCGGCGCGATCTGGGGCGGCGGCGAGACCGCCGCGCTGTCCGGCATCGTCCGGGAAGACGCCGCCGTGCTCGGCGGCTCGAGCTGGGGCCTGATCCAGCCCAAGCAGCGGCGCATTCGTGGCAATCCGCAGCCCGGTGACGCCATTATCCTGCTCGCCAGTTCCGGCATCCACGCCAACGGCATCACCCTGTGCCGCAAGATGGCCGAACGCCTGCCGCAGGGCTACCAGACCGATATCGGCGACGGCCGCGGCTTCGGCGAGGCGCTGCTCGCCGCCACCGTGATCTATGTCCCCTTCATCAACGCCTGCCAGGACGCCGGCATCGATGTCCGCTACGCCGTCAATATGACCGGCCATGGCTGGCGCAAGCTGATGCGGCTCGAAGACAAGCTGGTCTATCGCATCGACAATCCCGGCCCGGCCGGCCGTTTCTTCGATTTCATGGTCGAGACCGGCCTCACCACCCTGGAAGAGGCCTACGGCACCTTCAACATGGGCGCCGGCTTCGCGGTTTACGTCCCGGAGGACCAGGCCTCGGCAACGATCAACGCCGCCCAGGCCTGCGGTATCCCCGCCTGGCGCGGCGGCAGCGTCGCCGAAGAATCCGGCCGCAAGGCCGTTGACATCCTGCCGCTCGGCATCAGCTTCGCGGAAGACTCGCTGAATCTGCGTTAACGCCTGCAATCGTCGCGATAACGCCCACCCCAACCCTCCCCCCTGATGGGCGAGGATCTGGGTGGGGGTGATGCCCGCCCCAGGCCTCATGCATTTGCCCCATCGCCCACCGTATGCGCCCGCAACCAAGCGGCAAGTGCTTCCTCGCCGATCGTCCCCGTGGCGACATCCAGCATGGCCGTCGTCGCGGCCTGTTCGGTTGAGTCCAGCTGGCGGCCATGGGCCTTGAGGAACGACACCATCACCGCGAAGGCGATGCGTTTGTTGCCATCGATGAAGACATGAGACTTGGCGAGCGCGACGCCGTAACGGGCGGCGAGATCTTCTGCAGCGATCTCCGCCGATTCAGCATAGTTGAGATAATTGACGGGTCGCGCCAACGCGCCCTCAAGCAGAGCCAAATCCCGGAGCCCCGGTGCGCCGCCGAAGCGCTCGATCAGCCGAGCCTGCCAACGCATCACGAGAGGCGCGGGAACCCACGCCCAATCCCTCAACGTGCGAGATCCGCGTAGGTTCTGCCGTAGCGCCCGAGACTCCATTCGAAGGCATCATCCAGCCGCGTCTCGGCGGACGAAGCATGGCTGATCTCGATCACGCCGTCGTCGCGCGCCGTCACGACGAGATCATCGCCCTGGCGCAGACCGGAAGCTTCCAGCACGTCCTTGGGAATTGTCACGGCCAGCGAATTGCCGCGCGGGGTGAGCTTGGCTGCGGTCTTGATCATGGTTACAACTTAGGTTGTAACGGTTCCGCATTCAAGTCGTCTTCGCGATCCCCAGCGCTTCGATCCTCGCAGCGCGGCGCGAATCGAGTCCCAGCCGGTTCAACCGACGGCCAAAGGTCGCCGCCGCCCCGCGATCAAACCCAGCCCAGCCAGCGCCGATGCAAACAAGCCAAGCGAGCCGGGCAGCGGCACGCCCGACACGGTTTCGCGCCAATCCGCGGCACGGCTTCCCGACGGATGA
>CAIUCF010000275.1 GCA_903897565.1 uncultured Rhodospirillales bacterium
CCGGCGGCCTGCTCGCGGCTGCCAAGGCGGTCAAGGCTGCCGTCGCCATCCCGGGGATCGGCGTCGGCCGGCTGGCCTGGGCGCTCGACGACGCGGCCGCGGCGATCGCCGCCGGGGACGGGGATTTCGTGGCGCTCGGCCGCGGCAATCTGGCGGACCCGAACCTGGTCGCCAAGACCCGCCAGGGCCGCGGTGCCGAGATCCGGCGCTGTATCGGCTGTAACGAATGCGCGAATTTCCTGTTCCTCGGTCGCCGCGTTCAATGCGTGATGAACCCGGAACTGGCTCACGAGGCCGAGGCTCGCCTGGTGCGGCAGCCGGCGGCGGTCGCCAAAAGCCTGCTGGTGGTCGGCGGCGGGCCGGCGGGCTGCGAGGCGGCGCGGCTGGCGGCGCTGCGCGGCCATCGCGTCACGCTGATCGAGCGATCCGACCGGCTCGGTGGCCAGTTGAACGCGGCAGCGGCGCTGCCCTATCGGGCGCAGGAATTCGCCGGGCTCATCGATTTTTACAGCCATGAACTGGATCGCCTCGGCGTCGATCTGCAGTTCGGACAGGTCGCGACGCCGGCCTATGTCGACGGCTTCGATGCCGTGCTGGTGGCGACCGGTTCGCGGGCATCCGCTGTCCCCGAGGGTGCGGTGAATGCCTTCGACATGCTGATGACCCGGAGCATTCCGGCGCCGGCGAGCCTGAAAATCTTCGGCAGCGGCGAGATCGCGGTGACTGCGGCGCTGTGGTTGCGGCAAATGGGCAAACAGGTCGCGTTGCATGCGCCGACCGGCGCCATCGGCGGCCGCTGGAACGGCTCGCAGGTCGAATTGGCACTCGAACACCTGAAACAATCTGACGTCGAGATCATCGAAAACGCCATTGCGCCCGGGGACCCCGCGGGCTGGATATGGGAGCCGGTCCTGCAGCCGGCGGATGATTTCGCCGGCGTTATCGATGGCGACGCCGTCACGGCGATCGGCACCCTGGCCCGCGGCGGCACGCTCTACGAGGCGACCCAATCCGGCTACTGGGCGGCGGCGAGGATATGACATGACGATACCCTCGACGATCCGCGGCATCGAACATGTCGGCATCACCGTCCCCGACCTCGACAAGGCGACGCGGTTCTTCGAACAGGCCTTCGACGCCGAGATCCTCTACGAACTGATGGTCGGACCGGTCGGCGGCGACTGGCTCGAAGCCGCGGTCGGCGTGCCGCCCGGCACCGAGCTGATGCATATCCGCATGATGCGGCTCGCCAACGGCCCCAATCTCGAGCTGTTCGTCTATCGCAGCGAGGAACAGCGGCCGCCGGTGCTACCGAGCGATTTCGGCCTCCAGCATTTCGCGATCTGCGTCGACGACATCGACGCGGTGGCGGCACGGATCCAGGAGGCGGGCGGCACATTGCTGGCCGGCCCGCTCGACCTGCCCGGCGGCGATGCCGGCCCCGGCAACCGCTTCATGTATACCCGCACGCCGTGGGGCAGCACGATCGAACTGGTGACGTTCAAATCCCCGCTGGCCTACGAGGTCTCGACGACGAAGCGCCGCTGGCGGCCGGTGTAGACGCGGCGGAAACTCAGACTGAATGGGCATACCAGGCTTGAATATGCCTATACAAATGTATACCTAAGCGGAGTCGTCTTTGCAATTCGCGGGGTTTGACTGGGACAGCGGCAACCTGGAGAGATGCCAGAAGCATGGTGTTTCCGTCTCGGCAATTGAAAGCCTCTTCGCCGGACCGGTGGCCGTTCTTCCCGACGACGAACATTCTCTGCACGAGGCGCGGTTCAGGGCTGTTGGTCGGACCGACGAAGGTCGCGCGGTGTTCGTCGTGTTCACGTTGAGAGGGCAGGGCGATGCGATTTTGATACGCCCGATCAGCGCCCGCTACATGCATTCGAAGGAAATCGCTGCTTATGAAGAACAGAATCCCGACCTTCAAGAGTGACGCCGAGGCCGAGGATTTCGTCGCGACGGCGGATTTGTCCGAGTTCGATCTGTCGGGCGCGCAGCTGGTTCGCTTCGAGATGACGCCGAAAGACAAGTCGATCAATCTTCGGCTCCCCGAACGCTTGCTCGAAGCTGTTCGCGCCGAAGCGGCGCGCGCAGGGGTCCCTTATCAGCGTTTCATCAGGCTGACCTTGGAACGGGCGCTGCAGGGTAAGTCGTGACGCGCGGTCACCCCAGGCAGCCGGCATAACGTTCTGAACCCACAGGAGAATAAGAATGACCGACGAAACCGCTGCGATCCGCGCCGCCGTCCAGACCTATCTCGACGGCCTCTACGAGGGCGACGCCGACAAGCTC
>CAIUCF010000276.1 GCA_903897565.1 uncultured Rhodospirillales bacterium
GCCGCCGACAGCACCAAGAAGGTCTCGGCCCTGTTCCGGAAGATCTGACCGTGACCGGCGAGGGCAGCCATCTCGTCGCCGCCTGCGCCGCGGCGCTGCGCCACGCCGAGACGACCGGGCAGACCATCCTGCCCCTGACGGAGCTCGAAAGCGGGCTTACGATCGAGATCGCCTATCAGATCCAGGCGACCCTTCGGGCGCTCGATCCGGCGCCGGTGCTCGGCTACAAGCTCGGCTATACCAGTGCGGCGATGCGCGCGCAGATGAACATCACCGAGCCCAATTACGGGGTGCTGACCCCGGCCCATGTCGTTTCCGATCCCAAGGGTCGGGTCAGGGCGGCGGAACTGATCCATCCGCTGGCGGAGCCGGAAATCGCCCTGCGGATCGGCCGCGACCTCCGCGGCCCGAACGTGACCCGCGCCGAACTCGTCGCCGCGATCGACGCCGTATTCCCGGCGATCGAGATCGTCGACACCCGCTACCACGCCTATAAATTCACGGCGATCGACAACATCGCCGACAACTCCTCATCCGCCCGCTTCATCCTCGGCCCGGCCCTGGGACCGGAGACAATAAGCGCGCTTCCCAACAGCCCGGTGACCCTGCGGATCGACGGCCAGGAGGTCGATCACGGCTTCGGCCGCGCCGCCATGGACGATCCCGTCCTGGCCCTGCTCTGGCTCGTCAACGCACTCGGCGCCAAGGGCATCGGGCTCGAGGCAGGCGCGGTCATCATGACCGGCGGCCTCACCCGCGCCCATCCGATCGCGGCGGGCAATGTCGTCGAAGCCGATTTCGCCGGCCTCGGCGTCGCGAGACTCGAGCTGGTCTAGCTCACATCCTCCGCCGTCGAAGACTCACGTCCCGAGGCGCCCGATCGCCTGCGCCGTCAGGTATTTGTCGTACAACCCCTCGACGTTGACGCCGGAAGCCACGCCGTCGATCGCCTTGGTATGGGTGAAGCGGGTCATGCGGTTGGTCTGAATGTCGTGGCTCATCACGCCGCTCCAGGTCCAGACCGGCGAGCCGTCGGCTTCCTTGACGACATTGTCGCCCTTGACCCATTGCCCGCCCGAGGGCTCGAAGCTCTTGAGCGAGGCGCCGCGGCGGTCATAGGTCTCGTAGCCGACGAACTGCATGTTGCGGGGATCGACCCAGACCCGCTTCTTGCCCACCGGGGCGCGCGGATAACCCGTCGGCGACGCCTCGATCACAATGGTTTCGGGCACCATCGACATGTTGAACTCGTAGAAGGTCTTGCCCTTCGGCCCGCCATGGACCGGCGGCAGGTAATTCTCGAGATCGCCGTGCCAGTTCTCTGATACCGCGCCGAGCATCGGCTGGCGGCCGATGATCTTGTAGTCGCCCCAGGTCAGCATCGGATCGCCCGCCGCCCAGGCATCCGAGAGATAGATCGTCATGCCCGGCACCAGCGGCTCAAAGCGCTGATTGGTCGGGAACTTGCGCACCCGCTTGAAGGCGGGGACATAGCCGACGAGGTCGGGGAATTTGCGCTGGTCGTAATACCAGGTCGAGAGATAGGAGGTCGCCTTGACGTCGGACGGCGCCGTCAGCATCACGGTCTGGTAGCGCAGCTTGTCGGCATGCTGCGGCCCGCCATAGGGCCCGATGCCGCCGATCCGGCAGGCGACGTTCTCCTCGATCCAGACGAAGTTGTACTCGTAGCTGACCTCGCCATCGGGATCGAGATCCTGGTCGGCGATGGCATAGACGGCGTTGTCGTGGCGGCCCCAGCTGAGCGTGAGGTTCGAGAACACTTCCAGTGCCGATTGCGGCTGGGTGAAGGCGAGGCCGCCCGGCCATTTGCCACCCGTGACCGTGGTGACGTTGCCGTCGGCGTCGAGCCGGCCCTTGCCCTGGTTGGACAGGGTGGCATTGAGGAACGCCTGGGGGAACATCTTGGTGACGTCGGTCACGGTCGGCACGATGCGGATCTGTCGGCCCATCTCCTTGACCTGACGATAGGCGATGGGGGTCAGCAGGTTCTGAACGTGCTCGACATTGGCGGCCGTGACGAGGTCGCCGGTCTTTATGGCGCCCTTGGTATAGGCATCGACCGACAGCAGTTCTTCGGGATAGGCCTTGGTGATGTCGGCGCTCTTGGCGATCAGCGGCCATAGCGGCGCCAGCACCCCGGCGGCGGCGAGACCCGCGCCCTTGGCAAGCAACGCGCGGCGACCGTAATCGACACCATATTTGCGGATCAGCATGACCATCTCCCTCGAACCTGATTTTTCGGCGATTTTGGTGACTTGTGACCAATATGTCAATTGGTCACTTTATCGCGAGGAACTACCACAGATTCGGTGGCGCCTCGCGGAGCCGCCGCGATATGATCGCGGGGCGGCAAGCGAGGAGAACAAGCGCGCGTCATGACGGAGAGCGATCCCGGCCCATCCCTGGAGACCCCGAGCCAGCGTGGGCCCCTGGAGCACGCAACCCGCGACCAGATCATCGCCGCCGCCGGCGCGCATTTTCGTCACTACGGCTACGCCAAGACCACGGTCTCCGACCTCGCGCGCGCCATCGGCTATTCCAAGGCCTATATCTACAAATTCTTCGAATCCAAGCAGGCGATCGGCAATGCCGTCTCGATCGAGCGTCTCGGCATCATCCTCGCCGAGCTCGACGCGTTGATCGCCGGCCCGCTGTCGCCCGGGGAGAAGCTGCGCGACGTCTTCACGATCCTGATCGAGTGCGGCGAGGCCATCTATTTCAACGAGCGCCGCCTCCACGACATCGTCACCGCCGCGGTCGCCGAAGGCTGGCCGGCGGTCGCCGCCTATCGCGAGCGCATCGCGGCGATCATACGCGCGATCGTCCTCGAAGGCCGGGCGTCGGGCGAATTCGAGCGCGAGACGGCAGTGGAGGTGATCTGCGACGGCATCATGACCGTGCTGCGCCCCTTCGCCCATCCGGTCATGCTGGAGCAAACCCTGCCCGATCTGCGGGCCAGCGCCACCGCGGCCGTCGCTTTGATCCTGCGCAGCCTGCGGCCCTGACGTTTGCGCCGGGCCGGCGCAGGGCGCGACGATCGACGCCGCGTGCAAAAATCAGTTGCGGAGCGGGTGCCAATCGGGCTGGTCTTGTCGCCAACAACGATCGAACCGCCGGAGAACGGCGAGCGCAGGTGACCGGCCCTGGATCCGGAATTTCCGACGCCCAGGCTGCCCCGCGATATCCGAAAGGACCGACATGCTGCGAGACGCCCTGCGAGGCCGGACCGTCCTGGATTTCACCCATATCGGCGCCGGGCCGCAATGCACGATGCTGCTGGCCGATATGGGCGCGACCGTGATCAAGGTCGAGCCGCCGGAAGGCGATCTTGGCCGCACCCTGGGTCCCCCCTGGATCGGCGGCGACAGCGCCGTCTATCACGGCTTCAACCGCAACAAGCGCGGCATCTGCCTCGACCTCAAGACCGAAGCGGGTGTGGCAGTCGCGCGGCGTCTGGCCGCCACGGCGGATATCCTGGTCGAGAGCATGCGGCCCGGCGTCATGGACCGGCTCGGTTTGGGCTACGATCGGATCGCCGCGGATAATCCCGGGATCGTCTATTGTTCGGTTTCGGCCTATGGCCAGACGGGGCCCTATGCCCAGCGTCCCGGCGTCGACGGCATTCTCCAGGCCGATAGCGGGCTGATGAGCATCATCGGCATTCCCGGCGGCGAGCCGGTCAAGGTCCAGGCGCCGGTCGTCGACGTCTTCACCGGCTATGTCGCCGCGATGGGCGTCCTGGCGCGGCTGCTGCAGCGCGGCGGCGACGGCGTGGGAAGTCACCTCGATGTCAGCCTGTTCAACTCGGCAATCGCGCTGCAGCAGGTCTCGCTGACCTCCTTCATGGTGGACGGAATCCTGCCGCAGCCGATCGGCAGCGCCGCACCCTATTCCGCCCCCAATGAAGCCTTCCGGGCCGCAGACGGCTGGATCATGGTCGCCGCCTATAACGGCCAGCGCTGGGATCGGCTATGCGAGGCCCTCGGCTGCCCGGAGCTCATTCGCGACCCGCGGTTCGACAGCTCGACCAAGCGGGTCGCCAACCGCCCGGAGATGCGCGCGCTGCTGACCGACTGTTTCAAGCGCAAGCCGGTTTCGGCCTGGATGGAAATCCTCCAAGGCGTCGATATCCTGTGCGCGCCGGTCGCCGATTATCAGACCTTGGCGGATCATCCGCAACTGGCCGCCAACGGTATGGTGGTGTCGCTCGATCACTCGAATTTGGGGGCGATCCGCACCATCGGCTTCCCGATCGACAGCGTCGCCAGCAACGGCGCCGGCCACGCCGTCGCCCCCGACCGCGGCCAGCACTCGGCCGCCATCCTGGCGGAAGCGGGATTCACGCCGGACGAGATCGCGGCCCTGATCGCC
>CAIUCF010000277.1 GCA_903897565.1 uncultured Rhodospirillales bacterium
CGCGATCAGGCGAACACGCCGGTCAGTGGCGCGGGAACGGACTACAGCATCAGCAATGCGGTCCCGAACCCGTCGACGACCGCGAGCCTGTTCCCCGCCGACAACATCAATTGCGGCGACTACACCATCGGGCCGCTGAGCCTCGTCCCGCTGGTCGATATCTACAACGCGACGAACTTCCAGCTCCTCATCGAGCGGCTGCTGTGCCGACCGGACAGCGACTACGTGACGGCAAATGCCAAAAAGGGTGTTCCGGCCTATTCCTGCAATCAGGGAACGACGCCCCCGACCGGTTGGCTGGACATCTGCAATATCGGCAGTCTGAAATGTAACAGCGGAACGGGCTCGGTCACGATCGGCGGGATCGCCAGCAACAAGACGGGCATGCTCGCCAGCGGCAATACCGATCTCACCATCGGGCTGGCCTGGGGCTGGAACATGCTGACGCCGTCCTTCCCGATGTACCCCGCAGCGAATCAGGCGGTGGGCGGTACCGGCGTCAAACAATTCCTAGTGTTCTTCACCGATGGCCAGAACACGCGCAACCGGTTCTCCACGTCGCAGACCACCATCGACACCGAAACTAAGGCGATCTGCGCCAACATCAAGAACGCAGGGATTACCCTCTTCACGATCGGGACGGGGGATGCGGATACGTCGATCCTGACGACCTGTGCGACGACGGGTGACGCTTATACCGGCGTGGCGTCATCGGACATTCAGAAGGTGTTTGAGGATATTGCCGGCCAGATCTCGAACCTGCGCGTCAGCCAGTAGCGCGTGAGCGGGGGTCTGTTCCAGCGGCCGCGGCGGCGCGCACCGCTCGCCGCGCGGTGAGCGCGCCCGATAGCCACGTCGCCGTCCGGTTCCTGCACGCCGTGCGTGAGGCCGCCTGGCTCGACCGGCGCCGGCTCGATGCCTATGCCCGCATCCTGCTGGTGATGGAGGTCATCACCTTCGTGTTCCTGGTGCTCGGCACCCACGGCATGATCGTGCCGCTCGACAAACCAAATACCACCGATTTCGTCAGCTTCTATGCCGCGGGACTGCAAGCCGATCTGGGCCGGGCTCCGGCGATCTACGATCAGGCGAGCCATTATCTCGCCGAGGAGGCCGCGGTCGGCTTCACCGGGTTTTCCTATAATTACTTCTTCTACCCGCCGGTCTATCTGCCGCTCTGTCAGGCGCTCACGCTGTTGCCCTACCTGCCCTCCTTCGTCGCCTGGGAGGGATTGACCGCTCTCGCCTATCTCCGGGCGCTTCGGATGATCCTGCCCCCGGGCCGGCCGCTGCTGCCGTTCATCGCCTATCCCGCCGTGCTGGCCGCCGTCGGGCTGGGCCAGAACTCGCTGCTCTCGGCAGCGCTGTTCGGCGGGGCGACGGCGCTGATCGAACGGCGGCCCTGGCTCGCGGGGGTGCTGTTCGGCGCCCTGTGCTACAAACCGCACTTCGCCATGCTGGTGCCGGTCGCATTGCTCGCCGGGCGTCACTTCCGCTGTTTCCTCGCCGCCGCACTGACCGTTACCGCGCTGGTCGGCCTGTCGCTGCTGCTTTACGGCACCTCTACCTGGACCCTCTTCCTGGCGATGTCGACGGCCAAGACGGCCGGCTTCTTCGCTGCGGGCAAAATCCCGTTCGCCGGGCTCGTGAGCCCGTACGCCGGCATGCGTCTACTCGGCCTGCCCGATCCGGCAGCCTGGGACAGCCAGATCGTGATCTCGGCGATGATGGCGGTTCTGGTCGCGGTGGTCTGGTGGGGACGCGGATCGCTCGCCTTGAAATCGGCGATCCTGATCGCCGCGACCCTGCTCGCGCTGCCGGTGATCCTGTTCTACGACCTTGTGCTCGCGGCGGTCGCCCTCGCCTGGGTGGGGCGCGAATCGGTTGCGGAAGACGGCAGGAGCCGCTTTCTGCCTTGGGAAAAGGCGATTTTCGTCGTCGTTTTCGCCGTTCCGCTGGTGTCGCGCTCCCTCGGCCACGCTGCTCATATCCCGGTAGGTCCCCTCGCCGGATATGGAATATTGTGCCTTTCGGTTGTACGCTGGCGTCACTACCGTAAGGCGTTGTCGCATACGGCAGGCTGACAATTCAGGCCTGATCAGACAATAAAAAAAAATCACACAACCCATGACCGTGATGGGTCTCCGTTTAACGTTTTATTAAGTGCAATTGATATAACTTTGGCTGGCTTGACCGACGCGTCTATTCCTGTGAAAAGTGTTGAGCCCTGCGAATTGGGCTTGGGTTAAGGCCCGTAGACCTTGATTTACTTTCGATAACATTAGGAGAACGAAATGCTTACCATTTTGAAGAATCTTCGGAACGACGAGCGTGGCGTTACCGCGATCGAATACGGCCTGATCGCTGCCTTCATCGCCGTCGCCATCATCGCCGTCGTCAAGGCCGTCGGTACGGGCCTGAGCTCGACCTTCAGCACCGTCAATACTTCGCTGTAAGGGCAACGCCTCCCGAGTATGGGGAGGCGAGGATTTGCTGCAGTCCGGGACCGCTCGTGTCCCGGATCAAGCAAGGCCAACGCCGCGGTAATTGTGAATGGCAGGCCAGGTGTCCAATCTTCTGATTGTCGCGTCCGGTCTCGTTCTCGTGATTTCGGCGTATTGTGATATCCGCTTCCGGATTCTGCCCGACACCGCCTCGATCATCTTGGTCGTTCTGGCGGTCGTCAGGTGGGCATGGCCGGCGGACTGGGTCGATCTAGGGTGGTCGTTTGCCTACGCCTTTGGTCTCTTCATCCTCAGTGCCGCCGCTTTCGCGCGGGGTTGGCTCGGCGGGGGTGACGTCAAGCTGGCGTCGGCGACGAGCTTTTTTCTCGGTGCGAATTCATTCGCATCATTTATCGTGGTTATGTCGCTCGCGGGCGGGGGGATTTCACTGATTGTGCTGACGCGCATTCTGGTGACGAAGATCATCAGGATGTGGCGCCGTCAATCGGACGAAACCGGGGTCGTGGCGATTGAACATACGGTACCGTACGGTGCAGCGATTGCTTTGGCGGGTCTGTATATTCTTTATATTCAGTTCCGCTTGGGGGTAAATTGAGACGATGCGTTTGCGGAACCTCTTCCTAATCTCAACCCTGTTCCTGCTGGTTGTCCTGATGGGCGTCGGCTATCTCAAGTATAGCAAGCCGGCGCCGGTCTCCGCAGTCGCCGGCAAGATGGCTGTCGTGGTGACCGGGGCGCTCGGCGCCGGGGCATTGATCAAACCGCAAGACCTCGCCTTCGCGCCGGAGCCGGCCGGCAGTGTCCCGGGAGTCTATTTCGAGCGCACCAACGCGCCGTCTGGTCCGGAACAGGACGCCGCCGATCGCGCGACGATCTCGCAGATCGTGGGCGCCGTCGTGCGGCGCCGCCTCGATCAGGGGATGACGATTCCGCGCGATGCCGTCGTCAAGCCCGGCGACAGCGGCTTTCTCGCCGCCGTGCTGCAGCCGGGGATGCAGGCCATCACCATCGGCGTGACCGCCATCTCGGGTGCCGGTGGCCTGATCTACCCTGGCGATCGCGTCGACGTCATCCTTACCCAGACCTTCGCGCAAGTCGCCGGTTCCTCGCCCAACGATCCGCATCGGTTCGGCGCCGAACCCGTGGTTCAGAACGTCCGTGTTCTCGCCATCGATCAGCAATTGCAGACCAACGCCTCGCCGACGACAGGTAAACTGGCGCAGACCGTCACCGTCGAGGTCACGCCGCAGCAGGCCGAGGGCGTCGTGCTCGCCACGAAGCTCGGCGATCTCTCGCTGTCGATCCGCAGCCTGCTGCAGAATCCGGAAAAGCCGGAGCCGCCGCTCGGGCCGGTCTGGGCTGAGGATATCTCGCCCGCGTTGAAAGCCGTCGAAGCGGCGCAGCGCACCAAGGTCAGTGCTCCCAAGCCCGCCGCTGTCCAGATCATTCGCGGTTCCTCGCAGGCCGTGGCGGCGATGCCCGACGGCACCGTGGAGAGCCAGCCCGCAAGCAGCGCCAATAATGGCGGCGGGGACAATCCTGTCGGCGCGCAGGTGCCGAGCACTGCGACCGCGGGGACGAAACATTGAATGGCGTAAAAGTTGCGGGTCGCCGAACCGATCCGGCGGCGATCCTGGGAGATCAGGGAAATCCTACCGCCGTCGGCGGTCGACTTGAGCATAAGAAGAGCAGACGAATGAAAATCTGGCACCGCTGGCTCCTTTCCGGACTAACCGCCGCCTGTCTCGTGACGGCGACGGGTATGGCGAACGCCGCCGTGCCTGCCGACCAGCCAGACAAGCCATTCACGGTCGCCCCGGGCAGCGCGCTCACCATCACGATCTCGCAAGGCAAGCTCGTGACCTTGCCAGGACCGGCGGCCAGCGTTTTCGTCGCGGATCCCAACGTTGCCAACGTTCAGGTGCCGCTGCCGAACAAGGTCTTCGTGTTCGGCGTGAAGGCGGGCCGGACCACGGTCTATGCGCTCGGCTCCGACGGCACCCAGCTCGCGTCCTTCCTCGTGATCGTGCGCAACGACACGACGGCGGTCGAACAATCGCTGTTGACCACGCCGAATACCGAGAACGTCAAGGCCACCAGCACGCAGGCTGGCGTCACCTTGCGCGGGATGCTGCCCGATCCGGAGACCGCCGCGACCACCGCGACCTCGGCCGGCTCGGCCCTGGCCGACGGCCAGAAGGTCGAAGACCAGACCCATATCAAATCCTCGGCTCAGGTGATGCTGCAGGTTCGCTTCGCCGAGGTGAGCCGGACCATCACCAAGGATCTCGGGCTCAATCTCGACG
>CAIUCF010000278.1 GCA_903897565.1 uncultured Rhodospirillales bacterium
ATAGGCCACCAAGGTGCCGTCGTCTTCCTCACCGACCCAGACGACCTGGGCGAGGTATTCGACATTGACCTGATGGCAGATGCCGGTGCCCGGGGGCACGACGCGGAAATTGTTGAACGCCTTCTGGCCCCAGCGCAGGAACGAGTAGCGCTCGCCATTGCGCTCGAACTCGAGCTTGACGTTCTCGTCGAAGGCCTTGGGCGTGCCGAAGGCATCGACGATGACCGAGTGATCGATGACGAGATCGACGGGCGACAGCGGGTTGATTTTCTCGGGATCACCGCCGAGGTTGACCATCGCCTGACGCATCGCGGCGAGATCGCAGACGGCGGGGACGCCTGTGAAGTCCTGCATCAGCACGCGCGCCGGGCGGAACGCGATTTCACGCTCCGAGGTCTTGTCGACCAGCCACTGGCCGACCGCCTTGATGTCGTCGACCGTGACCGTACGACCGTTTTCGAGACGGACGAGGTTTTCGAGCAGGACGCGGAGCGAGAACGGGAGCTTGTCGAGTTCGCCGATGCCGGCGGCCTTCGCCGCCTCGGGCAGGCTGTAATAGGTGTAGGTCTTGCCCGCGACGGCGAGCGAGCGGCGGGTCTTCAGCGTATCGTGGCCGGCATATTTCACGGCGACAAACTCCTTGAGGGTCGGCGATGAGGCTCAGTCTTCAAATATCCGCCACCGGGCCTGAGAAGTCCGGACCCTGGCGGCCGAAGAGTTCGATCTGATGGCCAATCGATAGCGCATATGACGCGGCTGCAAAAGAGGTGTTCGGCGCGGCACAATGAAGTTTACGCCGCAGCGGCCGGAATATCCGCCGATCCGACGCCGGGCGCGCGGTTTCCTCAGGGGCCGACCTGGATCGCGCCGAGATCGGCCGAGCCGACGAGGCGGCGCCTGCTGCCCATAAGGTCGACCGCCGGCGAGTCCGCCGTGGTGCCGTGCAGCAGGGCCGGGCTCGACCGCTTCGGCACGAAGCCCGCGACGATCTGCGCTATCGCAAGCGGGCCGGCCGGGCTGACAGGTGCCGTCAGCGCGGGATCCGGGCCGATCAAATTATGCGGCCCCCAGGCGAAACGCACGCTGTTGTCGGCCGCAACCGGCGTGGTGCCAACGCCATGGGCGAGATTCCAGTCGAACAGATCCCCCGTCGATTGATCCGCGCCGAATTCATAGAGTGCGCTGACCCGGCCGTTGCACATCTTGTCGCGCGTCGCCTCGGCAATATTGTTGGTCACGGTGATATTGGACGACATCACCGCGCCGATCTCATACCCGCCGGCACAGTGATTGCGGTCCTGGAGATTGCCCCAGCTGGTATTGTGGCGGATGCGGATATTGTCCGAGAGCGATACCTGGATGCCGTTGCCGCCATTGTTGAAGATCAGGTTGTTCTCGACCAGAACCGACGCACGATAGGGCTGGCCCGGGGTCTGGGCATGGCGAAAATCATCGAAGACGACGCCATTGCCCGCGGTCGTCACCGGCCGGCACGCCGCGCAGGCCAGATTATTATAGGCGATATTCTGCTGCACCAGCAGGTGGTAGCCGGGCTGGCTGTCATAGGGCACAGGGGCGTTGAAGCTGATGCCGGAGCAGCCGCTCGGCGCCGAGGCGGCATTGCCGTAAACGATATTGTTGCGGACGATCAGATAGTCAACCGGCTGGCCGCCATTGCCCCTGCCCTGCACAGCAATGCCGTTGCATGCCGAATCATGCAGGATATTGTTCTCGATCACGACATGATGCAGGGCACCGAACGGGCCGCTGAAGCCTCCCGTGACGGCAATCGCGGAGTCGTCGGTCCCGCTCGCGACGACGTCGCATCCGGTGATGTCCCAATAGGCGCCGCCATGCGTCACCGCGATCGCCGCGAGATAGGGCGCGGCCACGCGGATCTTCGAGCCGTGATCGGGGGCGCATTGCAGCGTAATGTAGCCGCCCGCGGCGCTGCCCGAGGCCGTCAGGGCCCAGCCCCAGCGCGGCGCATAGGTCCCCGGATCGACCTCCAGGCGATCGCCCGGCTGGAAGCTGGCGTTATGGTAGCTCGGATCGGACCAGGGCGCGGCGCTGGACCCATTGCCGAGGGTATCGGAGCCGGCCGGGCTGAAATGCCAGGTCGCGGCATGGCCGTCACCGGCAAGGCACAGGCCCAGCCAGAACGCCGTCAGCACCAGCAGTGTTACGATCCTGCTTTTCGCCGCCATGACAGCCCCTCGTCTCGAAGACAATCAAGACGATAGCAACAGAATGTTGACAATCTCTCAACGGTATTCGGCGCCGGGTAGTCATGGCCGGCCGGCTCAGGCTCGCGATCGAACGGACAGAGGCGGCGGGGAATGTATGAATGCAAGACCTGACCCCTACCACGCGCTGACCCCCTATCATGCGTGAC
>CAIUCF010000279.1 GCA_903897565.1 uncultured Rhodospirillales bacterium
AGGCCATAGTCGCGCCGCGTGATGCCCTTCTTCTCCATGAGCACCAGCGCCAGGGAATCGCCGATCGCGGCCATCACGGCCATCGAGGCGCTCGGCGTCATGCCGAGCGGGCAGGGCTCTTCGATCACGCCCATATCGAGGACGACATCGCTGAGCCGCCGCAGATCGGTCTCCGGGTGCGAGGTGATGCCGATGACATGGGCCTGGGTGAGGTGGCGGCTGAGCTCGATCAGCTCGACCACTTCCCGGGTCTTGCCGCTGGTCGAGAAGGCGACGATGCAGTCGCCCTCGGCGATCAGGCCGAGATCGCCATGCGCGGCCTCGGCGGGATGGATGAACACGGCCGAGGTCCCGGTCGAGCACAGGATCGCCGCGAATTTGCGGGCGACCAGACCGGCCTTGCCGATCCCGGTGGCGACGACCTTGCCGCGACAGCGCAGCAGCGCCTCGACCGCGCGCTCATAGCTGGCGTCGACGGCGACCGCGGCGATGGCTGCCGCCTCGCGATCAAGAATGTTGCGAATCTTTGCCTGGATGTCGGACATCGTGCTGGCCTTGTTCAGTGCCGGAAATGGCGCAAGCCCGTGAAGACCATCGCCAGCCCGCGCTCGTCGGCAGCCGCAATGACCTCGGCGTCGCGCTTGGAGCCGCCCGGCTGGATGATCGCCGTGGCGCCGGCCTCGGCGGCGGCGATCAGGCCGTCGGCAAAGGGGAAGAAGGCATCCGATGCGACGACCGAGCCGACGGCCGGGCTCGGCGCATCTGCCCCCGCCTTGGCGATCCCGGCTTCGGCGGCCTTCCAGGCGGCGATGCGGGACGAATCGACCCGGCTCATCTGGCCGGCACCGATACCGACGGTGGTGCCGCCCCTGGCATAGACGATGGCGTTCGATTTGACATGCTTGGCGACGCGGAAGGCGAACAGCAGATCCTCGAGCTCCGCCTCGGTCGGCGCGCGCTTGGTCACGATCTGCAGCGTCTCGCGCGAGACCCGACCGGAATCGCGGCTTTGCACCAGGAAGCCGCCGGCGAGCGAGCGGAAGGTCATGCCTTGTGCCGCGGGGTCGGGCATGGCGCCGGTGGCGAGCAGGCGGAGCTGGGTCTTGCGGGCCAGCAATTCGCGGGCGCCGTCGCTGACCGACGGCGCGATGATCACCTCGGCGAACAGGCTGGCGACGGCCTCGGCCGTCTCGGCATCGAGCGGGCGGTTGAGGGCGATGATGCCGCCGAAGGCGCTGACCGGATCGCATGCCAGCGCCTTGTGATAGGCGTCGAGCAGGGAGTTGCCCGTGGCCACGCCGCAGGGATTGGCGTGCTTGATGATGGCGACGGCCGGCACGTCGAACTCGGCCACGCACTCGAAGGCGGCGTCGGTGTCGTTGAGATTGTTGTAGCTCAGCTCCTTGCCCTGCAACTGCCGCGCGGTGGCGACGCCGGGGCGGGCTTCGGCGCTGGCGTAGAAGGCCGCCTCCTGATGCGGATTCTCGCCGTAACGCAGGATCTCGCGGCGCTTGCCGGCGATCGTCAGCGTCTCGGGGAAGGTATCGCCGCGCTCGCTCGCCATCCAGGCGGCGATCGCCGAATCATACGCCGCGGTTCGGGCATAGGCCTGGCCGGCGAGGCGGCGGCGCGTCGCCAGGGTCGTGGCCCCCTTGTGCGCGGCGATCTCGCCGAGGATGGTGTCGTACTCGGTCGGGCTGGTGATGACGGTGACGAAATCGTGGTTCTTGGCCGCGCCGCGAATCAGGGACGGTCCGCCGATATCGATATTCTCGATGCAGGTCTCCCAATCCGCGCCGCCGGCGACGGTGGCCTCGAACGGGTAAAGATTGACGACCACCAGATCGATCTCGTGCAGATCGAGCTTCTCCATGGCGGCGCGATGGGTGTCGAGGTCGCGCCGCGCCAGGATGCCGGCATGGACCGCCGGGTGCAGGGTCTTTACGCGACCGTCGAGCATCTCGGGAAAACCGGTAATGCTGGCGACATCGGTCACGGCCAGACCGGCCTCGGCGATCGCGCGGGCGGTGCCGCCGGTTGAGATCAGGGTCACGCCGCGCGCCGCGAGCGCAGTCGCGAAGGCGACGAGACCGGTCTTGTCATGGACCGAGAGGAGGGCCCTGCGGATCGGGCGGTCGAGAGCAGCACTCATGTCGGGGATCGCCTTCGCTGTCGCGATTATGGTGGTTGCCGAGGAAAGCCGGGACCATAGGCCCCGGCCCCGGCCGGATCAAGCCGGAGCGCTCAGATTCCGAGGAAGCCCAGACCCGACAATCCGGCGAGGCTCCGCGTCAGCCGCACAACCACCAGGACGGCGCCGACGAGCGCCGGCCAAGGCCAGACGGTACTGAGGCAGGCGAGGCCGATCAGCCCGCCCTCGGCCAACGCGATCGCGGTCAGCCGAGCGACGGGGGTCTCGGGCTTCTGCTTGGATCGCGGGGGCCGTACTGCTGGCGGCTGCTGCGAGGCTCGGCGGGCGATCAGGGAGGCGCGCCCGGCCCAGATCAGCCGTCCAAGCGGCTGGGACGCGAGGATCAGCGCGGCCGCCCAATGGCCGCGCCCGGCCAACGACAGCAGCAGCCAGGCCAGCGCGTAGCCGAGCGGGATCGTGCCCACCGGGCCCAGCAGCAGACGCGACGGCGGCCATGCCCAAGGCAGGTAGCCGATTGCCACAGCCGCTCCGGCGATACCGAGGGCGAGCGCACCCGAATCCCGGTCGCCGGCAAGGAACGTGACCGCCGCGGCGCCGATCCCGGTCGCGACCAGCCACACGGCCGTCAGCCCCTCCTCGCGATCGCTCCAGCGGATCGCCCGCATCGCGCCCATCC
>CAIUCF010000280.1 GCA_903897565.1 uncultured Rhodospirillales bacterium
GTGACGGTATAAGCCCTCCCCCTTGAGGGGGGAGGGTTTGGGTGGGGGTGATCTTGCCGCCTAAACCGCGCTCGGGTGGAAATTCTCAGTCGGACTAGGCGTTCAAATACGGGAAATCTGCGTGAATGGAATCGCTCTCTGCCGAGAGCGCCACCCCCTCCCAACCCTCCCCCATCAATGGGGAGGGCTTAGTTCGCAAGCGGGAGAGGGCTTGAGCGTCACCCGTGCACGATCACCACATTGGTAAATCCACCCGTCCGCTTGTCGACGGCTTCCAGCGCCTGATCGATCTGATCGAGGGTAAAGCGTTGATGGTCGAGGACCGACAGGTCGAGGGTGCCGGCGGCGGCCATCGCCGCCATGTCCTGGCCTTCGCCGGTGTCGAACCACAGCGAGCCGATCACGCTGATCTGGAAGCACATCAGGCGGAACATCTCGAGCGGCAGCGGCTCGGCCATGCCGCCGATGCTGACCATGCGGCCGCCGCGACGGAGTGAATCGACGCCGGCGAGCGAGATCGCGTTGCCGGCGCCGGGGCCGATCGCGTCGATGAAGATATCGGTGCCGAGGCCGTCGGTGCCGGCGCGGACCCAGTCGCCGAACGGCCCGTCATCGACCGAATGGACCGAGATGCGCTCGGGTGCCAGCAGGCGGACCCGCTCCAGCAGGGCCTTGTTGCGCGCGAGCGCGAAGATTTTCGTCGCGCCCATGCCGAGCGCGAGCAACACCGCGCCGAGGCCGAGCGTGCCGGTCGCGCCGCTGATCAGCACCGTCTGGCCGGCCCGGGTGCCGGCCTTGCGCAGGGCCGAATAGGCAGTGCCGAGATAGCCGAGCCGGGCACCGGCCTCGTAGGACACCGACGGCGGCAGGATCACCAGCGAGGATTGCGGCGCCGTCATGTATTCGGCGAAGCCGGCATAGGGGTAGTCCTTGAACACCCGGCTCGAGCCGGCGCCGAAGCCGAAATAGCCGAGGAAAGTATAGGCGACGCAGTTGACCGGCTCGCCGCGGCGGCAGGCATGGCAGGATCCGCACGAGACGCCCGGGTTCACATAGACCCGATCGCCGGGCTTGACGGCGTGGACCTGGTCGCCGACGGCGACGACTTCACCCGACGCGTCGAGCCCATAGATCGCCGGCAGCGGCGGCAGCGGCAGGAAGGGGAACCACTCGGCGTAATGGGCGATCACGTTCTTCATGTTCGGGATTACGCCGCAGGCCTTGACCTTGACGAGGACGTCGGTCGGCCGCGGCGTCGGGATGTCGATGGTATCGACGGACATCGCGCCGCCGATCTTGTGCAGGCGCGCGGCGCGCATCGTGGCCATGGCTAAAATCCTCTCCCGGCTTGGCGGTTTCTTGGTTCGCAGTCGTCTTAAACACTAGCATGCAAGATAGGGGTGCGGCAAGCCGGCGCAGCGTCGTCTGTCGGGCATCTGGACGTCAGGCCGGCCGGTGCAGCGCATGCTCCTGTTCGGCTCGACGGCGGCGGTCCCCAATCCGCTTTACTGTGTCGATCCTCCCCGGACCGGATCCTCCGCTTGAAATCCCGCCGCATTCGCGCGAAAGTAGTGGCTAGCATCTCCTCTCGTTGACGCGAAAATGCTCGTCGCGTCGCGCTCCCGCCGCCACGCCGTGGGTGGCGCCGCGATGCGAGGGGGCACACCGAACAAAGGGTCGGCTCTCGTATTCCGACGTTCTCTCGGCACGATTGCCTCGTAGCAAGACCTCTCAGGATCGGGATCTTTTGGGCGGAAGCAGCGTGGGATTTATGAACGCAAGACCCGACCCCGGATGCTTAGGAGTAACGAAATGGTATTTAGA
>CAIUCF010000281.1 GCA_903897565.1 uncultured Rhodospirillales bacterium
GCTGGGACTATGTCCTCGGCTTCGCCAAGGGCATGGAGGAGTGGAGTCTCGAAGAGTACTGGGCGAATATGGAAGCCCTGATCCGCCTGCTGCCGATGATCCCACGCGCCGAGGCCCGGGAAGAGGCGGAAGGCGGCGCGCGTTACGCCGAATCGATTCAGCGCCGTCGCGTCGTGGCGATGCAGGACTGGCGCACCGGGGTCCTCGATCGTGAGCTGGTGTCGCGGTTGGAACTCGCGAAAATCCAGGTGGGGTGACCTGAAACATGACGAGATCTGCCCGCGGCCACGCCGATAACCCATTGGGAACTCTGCATCAATGTTCGGTGTCGCAATAGGCGCGGTGCTATGATAGGGCGGTACCCACCCAGGCTGGCGGGGCAGGATATTTGTATGCGAGTATGGTTTCTATGACTGCGCCCCCCGCTGACCCTTCCGTCCCAGCGATGAAAGACACCGTTCGGCTCGAGCGCGACCGCCATGTCGCCTTCGCCTTCGCCGCGGCAGATTTGCTGGTGGAGACGGACGCGCAAGGGTTGATCGTGAGCGCGTCGGGGGCGGCGCAGAGTATTGTCGGCCGCCCGGTGGCGAGTTTGCCCGGCATCCGGATCGAGGATCTGAGTGCCGGCCCGGAGCGCGCTTTCGTGCGCCGATTATTTGCCCGCACCCATGACGTCGGCCGGGTCGATCCGATGCCCGTCGCCGTCACGCGGCCCGACGGCACGACGACCCAGGTGCTCCTCGGCGGTTGCCAACTGCCGAACTTGCCGTCGCGGGTATTCCTCAGCATCACCGTGCTGCCGAGCAGCCTCGCCGCGGCGGCGCTGCCGCGCGACGACACCACAGGGCTGCTGACTCAAGACGGGTTGCGACATCGCGCCGAGCAGGCGATCCAGACTCCCGGCCAAGGGCCGGCACGCCTCAAGCTGCTGAAGATTGAGGGACTCGAAGGCGCCGCCCGGCAATTGACGCCCGAGCGTGCCGTCCTGATGATGGAAGAAGTCGGCGCCGCCCTGCGGGAATTGTCGCTCGGCGGCGATGCCGCTGGCCGGATCGGTGGCGAGAATTTCGGCATCGTCACCACGGCGCGCGGCGACGACGCCAAGGCCGACGCCGCGCTGATGCGCGACCTCGGCGAAGTGTTCCGCAGCGTCGGCGTACGCGAAGGCCAGATCTCGACGCATCTGGCGCAGCTCGACCTCTCGGCGCAGGGGCTGAGCGACGACGATATCGGCCGTGCCGTGACCTATGCCATGAACAACTTCGTGAAGAGCGGCGGCAAGGGGTTCGGGGTCAAGTCGCTGGCGGGTGGGCTGGCTGCGGCGGTCAACGAGACGGTCGCCCGCGTCGCTTCGACCCGCAAGATGATCGAGGACGGCACCTTCACGCTGGCCTACCAGCCGGTGGTCGGGATCAAGAGCGGACTGGTGCATCACTACGAAGCGCTGTCGCGGTTTAGCGACGGGAAATCGACCTTCGAGACTATCACCTTCAGCGAGGACGTCGGGCTCGTCGCGACGCTCGACATGGCGATCTGCACCCGCGCGCTCGCGGCGTTGCGGCTCAACCCCACGGCCCGGGTCGCGGTCAACCTGTCCGGTCTCTCGATCCAGACCGAATCGTTCCGCCAAGCCTTCAGCGAGCTCATCCGCCCGCTCAACGACTTGCGGAGCAATCTGCTGTTCGAGCTCACCGAGTCCGCCTCGATCGACAATCTCGAGGAGGCGTCGAGTTTCCTGCGTTGGCTGCGTAAACTCGGCCACGAGGTCTGCCTCGACGATTTCGGCGCCGGTGCCGCCGCCTACAGCTATCTGCGCCGCTTCGACGTCGATTTCGTCAAGATTGACGGGCCATTCCTCAACGCCGCCATCGGCCAGGGCCGTGAACGGGCGCTGATCCGCTCGATCTGCGTGCTGTGTGCCGAGCTCGGCTGCAAGGTGATCGGCGAGATGATCGAGGATCAGAAGCTCTCGAATCTGGCAGTCTCGCTCGGCATCGAATACGGTCAGGGCTGGCTCTACGGCAAGCCGGTCGCCGAGTTGCCGCAGCCGGTGAAGGCTGGACATCGCAAGGGCGGCACGGAGACCTGGAGCTAACCGGCGTCGCCGAGCGCGGGCGCGCCCTCGACATTCACGATCGTCCAGAGCCGGGGCTCGCTGCCGCCGGCGGCCAGCTCGAGCCGGCCATCGCGTGCCGACAAGCTGACGGTTGCGCCCTCGCGCCAGGGCAGCGACGAACGCTCGATGATCCAGCCCGCCGGCGTGACGCGACCCAGAGAAAGCTCGCAGTCGACCAGATCCTGGGCCAGTTCCAGACTGCCGGCGAGCGCGACGCACTCGCTCAGATGCAGTTGCGGCGGCAGCGTGAGTTTGCGCGATACCGCGATCATGAACAGGGTGCCGACAGAGAGGATCATGCCGGTCCGTCCGCTCTCCGGGTCGCTCAGCCGGGCACCCCAACGCGGCGCCGTCGCTCGCGGTGCGTCGCGATGCCAATGCTCGATATAGGCGACGTCGCGGCCTTCCTCGATCATGTAATCGGCCTCGAAGCGCAAGGTGCCGGCGTCGGAATAGAGCGCCTGCGGCTGGAAGTCGATCTCGCGCCGCCAGACGAAGTACTGGTCTTCGCGCTCGAGGACGCCGGCGAAGCCTTCCTGGGTCGCGAGCCAGGCGATCTGCGGCTGGGTCAGGTCGCGCAAGCCCGTCACCCCGGAGAAATCCGGCCGGGCGACCGGTTGGCGCAGGTCGATATAGAGGCTGGTCCCCTGCAGCCAGGCGACCTGGGTGGCGATGTCGCGCCGACCATCCGGCCAGGCGATCAGGGACCGCGTCCACAGGCCGGGGAGATCGTCATGCGTGACCGTCATACTGTCATCCTTGGGCAGAGAAAAAATGCCGCGACTGTCGGCAAACAGTCGCGGCATGGTCTTGCAAGCGGGGTGCCGAGTGGCGCGGGATCAGCTCTTGATCGGGCCCCATTTCGGCGGCGCCATCTCCGGCCACACCATCGCCTGGGTGGCGAGCCAGTGGACCAGGGCGGCGTTGATTTCGACCGGCTTTTCCTGCGCCGCCCAGTGGCTCGATTCCACCGAGACCGTGGTCAGGTTGCGGCAGTATTTGCGCATCTGGTCGGCGAGTTGCGACTTGTTGCATTCGCAGTAGAAATCGTAATCGGCGAGGATGAACAGCGACGGCATATCGATATAGCCGCCATTGACCATGCGCTTGCCGTATTCGGCGTTGCGGTCGTGGTTCATGTAGTAGGAGTCGGGGCCGAAGAAGCCGTTGCGATGCAGCGCGCTGGCGTATTGATGGAGCTCCTCGACGCTGAGCACATTCTCGTCGAGCGGCATGTCCGGCGCGCCGGCGTCGGGATCGCCGAACCAGCCCTTGTTGATGCGGGTGAAAGCGGTGGCTGCGGGCTGGCCGACGCCGGCGGGGTCGCCCCGACGGAACAGCGCCTTGATGGTGTTGACGGTATTGACCTCGAAGGCGGCCTTTGCCTTGGGGAAGCTCTCTTCGTAATAGACCTGATATTCCCACTGCCCGGCCGGGAATTTATCCTTTGGATAGACCTCGCGATCGACGGTGTCGGCGAAGCCGCCGAAGCCGAGATCGGCGGTGCGGAACGGCACGCACAGGCTGGCGACGGCGTGGCAGCGCTCGGGATGATGGCTCGCCATAGACCAGGCGGTCGGGCTGCCCCAGTCATGGCCGACCCAGACCGCCTTTTCGGCGCCGAGGGAGTCGATCAGGAACAGCATCTCCTTGACGCAATTCTCGATACTGTAGGCCTCATGGGTGTCGTAGACGTTGGAGCGGCCATAACCCGGCATGTCGGGGGCGATGGCGCGGAAGCCGAGCGCGCCGAGCACCGGGAGCTGGTTGCGCCAGCTGACGGAGAGTTCCGGCCAGCCATGGAGGAAGATGACGAGCGGCCCGTCCTCGGGGCCGGAGGCGAGGTAGAAAACCCCGCCCTTGCCGTCGGGCTTCTTCGCGTAATGCTCAGTAATCGTGCTGATCTTCATGAGAGTTCCCCACCTTGCGCTTGATTTGGACCAAGATACCGTGCGGGCGAGGAGATCGTACAGCGGCGATCTCGGTTGCGCGTCAGCCGGCGTAGCATTTCTGCAAGGCGGCGATCGCTACGGCATCGACAGCGGGCGGCCAGCCGCCCTCCGGATGTTGCAGCAGTTTGAGCAGCAGCTTGAAGCTCTCTGGTGGGAACCAGCCGAGATCACGGCCATTGCGTACGGCCCAGCAGGCTGCGGCGGACTCGTTCTTACGGCCGACCACCGAATAGGCGCATTCGTGACTGGCGACGTAAAGCTTGAGGACGCTCGGCATGCCGGCAAGAATCTCGGGATTCAGGACGATGTGACCGTTGCCCTTGTTGACGCCGGCGACAGGCAAGTTCTTGTCGAGTTCGAAAATGGTGGCGCCACACGATACCGGAGTCCTATCGATCGAGAACATGTCCGGCAGGAAGTAGGTGTCGTAATTAGGCGTTGCGTTTGCATGCGCGACTCCGGCCGGCCACACTTGCAGAGCCAAGACCATACCCAGTATTGGCATACGCCGAGAATTCATCTCGCACCTCGAGGATTTCGCGACAACGCACCACCGCTGCGCTCGGGTATAGTCGAGCGACCCGTCCATTTCACTAAAAAAGCCCCGCGGAGATCGCTCTCCGCGGGGCGAACGACGAACCCGAGGGTTCCCCGCTTTGCGTCGATCTTAGTGGAACAGATCGTATTCGACCTTCGAGGTCGAGTCGCAAGCATGGTTCAGGCAGGGCACGCCGAACCCGGCTTCGAGCGTCTTGAGGGTCGAGTAATGGTCGTAGGGGACCGCGCTGGCGACCGAGGTACCGTAGTTCTTGATCACAACGAACGGAACCTGGTTCGCGCTGTCCGAATAGTCATTTTCGTCATAGGTGATGATGATCGCGCCATAGCCGCCGCCCAACCAGGCGTTGGAGGATTCGATCGCCGTGACGAGTTTCTTCAGGTTGGCGTCGGCCATCAGCTGGTCCTGGGAATCCTCGTCGCAGGCGTCCTCGGTGCCGGCCAGCTTATGATTGTCCAGGCACTGGTTCGGCGCGATGAACGAGAAGTTCGGCGTCGAGGTCGCGTTGATCAGGTCCTGGTAGAGACCGCCCTTGCCGTCGACATCGGTAACCTGGGCTTCCGAGAGCGCGGGGTTGACGCCCGACTGGATGTTGGCGAAGTAGACGAACGGGTTGTGCTTGACGGCGTAGAGCTTCGGAATCACCAGGTTCGAGCCCTTGGCGCGCGGCGTGTTCACGTTGCCGACGCCGTTCGAGTAACCGGTGTTGTCCGTGCCGATGAAGAACGATGCCGGCATCAGGTTGTGATAGCTGCCATCGGAGTAGTTGATGCCATCGACGAGATGGGTGGTGACGCCGCCGGCCGAGGTGATGGTCGGCAGGCTCTGCTGGTAGGTTTTCCAGGTCTTGCCGACGCTGACGAGCTGGTCGGCGATCGACTCGGCGGTCACGCTCTCGGACGGGTAGTTATAGAGCGCGCAGTTGTTCGGGCTCGAGGTCGAGATGGACAGCTGATTGTTGCACGCGCCGTTGGAGGTGGTCGCGGTCGCCGGCTCGGCGAGATCGGTCAGCTGACCCTGCAGCGGGGTGACAGAATTGACGCAGTTCGAGGAACCGCCGGCTTCGTTGTCGACGCAACCGCCATTGGCCCAATTCGGCCAGGTGTCGTTGTTGACGCCGAAGTTCGAGCCCGCGACGAAATTGAGGTAGTTCACGAGGCTCGGATGCGAGACGCCCCAGTAATTCGTCGAGCTGCTGACGACCGGAGCCTTCGGCGTACCGTAGGCCGTGGTCGTGCCGGCGGAATTCGCGAGGCCGGTCAGATATGGCTGCTGCGCGCTGCCGATGATTTCCGCGTAGGAATGATTTTCCATCATGATGACCCAGACGTGCGAAAGCGCCGGGATCGCGGGGCTACCGGCGACTTGGCGGGGCGGCACGACGCTGGGGCCGGGGGTTTGGGCATTCGCCGGCGCGGCGGCGAACAGGGCCATTAGGAAGGCGAAGCCAATATACTTTTTCATGGAGTTCTCCCGAACAGGATTCGTGAAGGTTTCTCGCCTCGGCCCGCACGGCCCGGAGAGTCGACGACCCGGCGTGAGGCACGAAACAGGGGATGAGACCGCAGATATCCGGACGCGACGACGCCCGTTGCCCTTACATCCGGAGGATGCGAGGGCGCCTGTGCTCATTAACCGATCGGGAGAGCGGGTTTGAGGACGGTTCTGTGAATTTTTAGTTGTCGTTTTTTTGCGGAGACCCGGCCGGTTCCGGTGGCGATGTCGGCAGCACGCCCAGTGTTAGTGCCCTGATTTTCGCGACATAATCGGATAATCGCCTAGTTCGGTGTCCAGATACCGCCACCCTTAGGGGTTGAGGTATCTGGAAACCGTTTCGAGCCGTTCAGGCCCGCATTTGCCGGTCAGGCGTCGGGGTCGAGACGCACCAGTGCGACATTCTCGGCGACACGATCGCCCTTGGCGACGGTAAGCGCCGAGACGGTGCCGGCGAAGGGCGCCTTCAGCGTATGCTCCATCTTCATCGCTTCGAGCACGACCAGGGCTGCGCCCTTCTCGACGTGATCGCCGACCGCGACCGAGACGGCGACGATCAGCCCCGGCATCGGCGATTCCACCGCGCCGTTGCTGGCGCCGCCGCCATGGCCGGCGGCCTCGGCGAAGGGCAGCAGGAAGCGATAGGGCTCGCCGCGATCGAACACGATCACGCCGTCCTCGTCGATCATCACGCCGAGTGGGCTCGGCTGATGGCCGGGGGCGAGGCCGATGCTGTGGCGCTTGCCGGCATGATCGAGCCGGACCGTGTGGTTGGCCGGCGCGTTGAGGCGGAAGCCGGCGAGCAGGGCCGGTACGGCAGAGCTCGACGACACC
>CAIUCF010000282.1 GCA_903897565.1 uncultured Rhodospirillales bacterium
CGCCGCCTCCTGCCTGGCTTTCTTCGCCGCCGCCGCCTCGGCGAGCTTGGCCCGGCGGGCGGCATCGCGCTCGGCCGCTTTGGCTTCGCGCGCGGCGAGTGCAGCCTGGCGCTCGGCGATTTTGGCAGGGTCTTCCGGCGCCTGCGTCACGGCCTGAAACTTCTCGACCGTCGCCACGCGCGCGGCGTTGGACCGCTTCAGACGGTCCGCAAAATTTTCCGGTTTGAACCCGCTCATGCCCTGATTTCCGATTTCGTGATTCTTACCCGCCACGTGACAGAGTCTCGCTGGCATCACAAGGAGAATCGGCCCCCCGCATAGCGGCCCCTCCGAGACCGCGTTTCCCGCGGGCGGATCGGCGGCATGTCATTCAACGCCGTTTGGCTTATTCGCGACGACCCGGCGTAAATCGCACCGGCATCGACTTGATGTTCTGCAGCCAGTTCGCCGGTGTCCGCAACACCGGTCCGTCGAGCGCCATGTCCGGCATCCGGCGGAGCACTTGCTCGATTGCCAGCCGCAGTTCGAGCCGGGCCAATGACGAGCCCAGACAGATATGCCGGCCGCCGCCGCCAAACGCCATGTGCGAGCAGCCACGGCGCTCCACGTCGAAGCGGTAGGGGTCGGGAATGAACGCGGGATCGCGATTCGCGGCGGCCTGCCAGCACACGATCGCGTCGCCCTCGCGCACGCGCTGGCCGCCGATCTCGGTATCGCGGGTCGCCGTGCGTTTCATGTAGAGCACGACCGAGACCCAGCGATTGATTTCCTCGACCGCGGCCGGGATCAGGTCCGGACGGTCAATCAGCTTACGCCGCTGCTCCGGATGGCGGATCAATGCCTCCATGCCGAGGGCAAGCGTGGCCCGCGTCGTGTCGACGCCGGCGGCGAAGAGCTGGATGAAGAGCCCGGCACGGTCCTCCGCGGAAAGCCTGTGGCCGTCAACCTCCGCCTGGCCGATCACGGTCACCAGGTCATCGCGGGGCTCACGCTGCCGCTCCGCATCGAGCTTCACCATGTAGTCGCTCGCCTGGGCAAGCGCATCGGCGGGACTCATCGGGCTGTCGGGATCGTTGAAGCCGACGATCGCGTCCGTCCATCGGAACAGATCCGCACGGTCATCTTCGGGGACCCCGAGCAGATCCGCGACCATGGACATCGGCAACGGCCCGGAAATCGCGGCGACGAAGTCGCAATGGCCGGTCTCGATAACCTCGTTGATGACCTTACGGACGTTCTCCCGGACGCTCCCTTCAAGCTCGGTCATCTGCCGCTGGGTGAACGCGGTCATCACGACCTTCCTCTGCGCGGTGTGTTCCGGCGGGTCCTTGCCGATCATCATCGCGCGCACGGACTCGAGCGATCCGACGGCGTAGCTGGGAATGGTAATACCGCCGCGCCACGAGGAGAACCGCTCGGAGTCGCGCATGACCTCGGCGATATCGGCCGCGCACACCAAATTCCAGTACCCGCTCCCCTCCGCCGCCGGCCAAGCCGCCGGCGCGTCACTCCAGGACACCGGGGCCCGCTCCCTCAACTGGTCGAACAACGCGTAGGGCGGACCGTCGGCGAAGTGACGCATATCGCTGAAGTCGATGTCGTTCCGATAGCCTGCAGGGTTGCTCATTTCTGTCCTGTTCGGGATACGTCAGTCGGTTCGACCTCGGTAACAACGTACCCGTTCGCTGAGTGGCACGGCGTCCCTGCCATGGGGGACGCCGCCGGACAAACTCAGCTGGGCAGGCCGAGCACCTGCTTGGCCAGAATGTCGCGCTGGATTTCCGAGGTGCCGCCATAGATCGTGGTCTGCAGCGATTGCAGCCAGATCGCCGAGGCCTGGACATCGCCGATCTCGCCGACGAGGCCGCCGAAGGCCGCGTATTCTCCGGCGAAATCGACCATGGTCTGCGCGATCCGCTTGTAGAGCTCCGTCTGGTTGATCTTCAGCATCGAGACATCGGCGCCGATCGGCTCGGCGCGGCGGACGCGGTCGATGAAGCTGCTGTAGAGCGAGATATGGTCGGCAAGATCGACGACGAGCCGGCCATGGCGATCGTCGAAATCCGGCCTGCCGAACAGGTTCAGCTGTCGCGCCATCTTTTCCAGACGCGACAGGGCGTAGGACGACTGCGCCGGCGAACCGAGGAAGATGCGCTCGAAACCCAGCAAGGTCTTGGCCATCGTCCAGCCCTGGTTGAGTTCGCCGACCAGGGAATCCCGCGGCACCCGGACATTGTCGAAGAACACCTCGCAGAACTCGTCCGACATGCCCAGGGTGAGGATCGGACGGACGACGATGCCCGGCAGATCCATCGGCACCAGCAGGAAGCTGATCCCCTCCTGCTTCTTGGCAGCCTTGTCGGTGCGGACGAGCATGTAGATCCAGTTGGCGTCGTTGCCGAGCGTCGTCCAGATCTTCTGGCCGTTGATCACCCATTCGTCGCCGTCGAGCACGGCCTCGGTGCGCAGGCTGGCGAGGTCGGAGCCGGCATTGGGCTCGCTGTAGCCCTGGCACCAGATGTGCTCGCCGGTCAGGATCTTGGGCAGGAAG
>CAIUCF010000283.1 GCA_903897565.1 uncultured Rhodospirillales bacterium
CGCGCCAACACGCACACTTCATTGCACTTTGCCTCCGCGCTCACGGCCGCCGTCCCTCCCTGCCGGTCGGCTCCCGCCTCCGAGCGCCGCGATCTGCCTGCCATCTCCATCATCGAGGACTGTTGAGGCCATGTCGCTGCTCTTGCCGAAGGACCCGAAAGTCGCGAATGCCCGCGGATTTTCGTCGCTCGGCGCTTGGCACCCGCTGCACCTCGCTGTTCTGACGGTGGCACTGGGTCTCGTTGCGTTCAAGACCTACACCTTCTTTCAAGGCATCGATACCGAGCAGCTCGATCGTTTTGTCCTCCCAGGCTTGATCGTCGTGCTGGCCGGTGAACTCGCCTTCGTCGCCTATAGCCGCGGCCTGATCAGCGGCATGATTCTCACGCTCGATCGCCTCGGCAACGCCGACGCGATCGCCGGCTGCTATACCGGGGAGGCGTTGACGAGCATGGTCGAGCGCGAGGTCAATCGCGCCAGCCGCGCGGGCCGCGCCCTGGCGATCCTCATGATCGACGTCGCCGCCGATGACGACGGCAAAGGGCCGGCTACGGCCCAGTCGGAGAATATCCGGCAAATGACCCAGGTGATTCGCGAGACGACCCGCAACTCGGACGTGCTCGGTCAATTCGAGCCCGGCGAGCTCGCGCTGATCCTCTCCGACACGCCGACACACCATGCGTCGATCGTCATCGACAAACTGCGCCGCCGCTTCGATATCGCGGTAGTCGGCGCCGACGCCAGCCGACTCAGCGTCAAGCTCGTCACCGCGCGCCAGGCCGATGACGGCAAAGGCATCATCTGGCGCTTCGACGAGCCGGTTGAGGTAATGACGGAAGGCGTCGGAAACTAGGCGATCTTCGGAAAACTCAAATATTAGTGCGATCCGTCGGAATCGCCGCTTTGTTGAGCTGGGGCTTGTCCGGAGGAGGATGAGTTAAGCAACCCGGCCTCTTTCAAGGTCTCGATCACGGCGTCCGCTAACAACTGATTCACCGTAAGCCGGATCGCTTCGCGCTCCTCAGGCGTGTATTTATTCCAGCCATCAACCAAGTATTCCTTCTTGAGAAAAATGAAGGGGGTTACTTTCTTAGGTTGTAGGAGGTTGGAAGCATCTGGCGGAAGGATCGACAGGGGGACATCGGCAAGTGGTTCAAGGGTTGTGCCATCAACGATCGTCACCCGCCCGAGGATCTGCAGCATGACCTTATTGAAGAAGCCAAGCCCAGAGCCTGGGATTTCAGCGATCGTGATGCCCGTCCGCTGCGTCGGCGCCTTCAAAGATAAAACCTGTGCGGCACTCTTGTCGCTTGATGCTTCTGCACCTGCGCCTTTGCGAAAGATTATCCATATATCGGCCTCACCGGCACGCCCCTCAAGAATAGATCTCACTCGTGCTTGAAGAGCGACGGGGTCTGCAGAGGCGGTAAGCATCGGATTTTCATAACTGTTGCAATAGTCTCCTCCCATGAATGAAGCGCAGGTGGGGTTGCTTAGCGCCGTGGCCATCGTCACCTCGGCCAGATCGTCGAACGCCTTTGGCGGCGGTCTCAGAGTCGCAACCTTCCGGCTAGGCGCGACCGATCTCGTAACTGTATCGACGACAGCCGCATCGATATTCCAGGTGGAAATATCTCCCTGACTGCTTCCTGAGGTCCAGCCGTTAGATCGCGTATAGGTAATCGTGTCGCCGAGATTTGACAGCACCCCGATCTTGAGGATCTGTCTCTGCAGCTGAGGGTGGGAAGCGAGCGATGTCGTAGGGTCCTGCGCACAGGCCTCGAGGCATGCGAGGGAGAGAAGCAAGACGAGCCGCGATATCCATTTGATAGACGACCCATTCATGCGACACTATTTCCATTTTAAATCAACAATGTATCTTATCGATATCCTTATGATTGTCGGAAATTCGAACATCAAGTGCTATTTTTCGTTGTAGTCGAACGACCCGTCTAAGCCTTCTCCACTCCCACGGCGACCCCAGTCAGAGAGGCGCGGGCCGAGATTTCGATCCAGTTGCCGTCGGGATCCTTGACGAACGCGACGCGGGCGATCTTGCCGTAATCCATCGGCGCCTGGGCGAGCCGGCCGCCGCGGGCGAGGATGCCCTCGCATTCCTTGTCGGCGTCGTAGATCTGGACGGTCAGATAGCGATAGCCTGAGCCGGTGAAATCCTTGGTTTCGGTGCCGCCGGGTCCCTTCTCGACGAACAGCAGGGTATCGCCGCAGCGCGCCACCTTGGGCCCGACCGGCTCGAATTCCATCGCGCCGACATAGAAATCCATCATCCGTTCCGGATCCGGCGTCGAGACGGTGATGCCGATACCGACGATGCCGTCGGTGCCCTTCGGCACCAGGCGGACGCGATTGCCTTCGGGCGCCTCACCTTCCCAGACCGCGCCGCCGTCGCGTGCGATCGTCAAGCCGACATAACCGGTCGGCGGGACGACCGGCAGCGGATCGGCCCAGTGATTGACCTTGACGACCGAGTTATGGGCGTCGAAGCGGTGCTGGACCCAGCCACGGCGCAGGGGCAATTCCATGTCGAAGCGCAGCCCCACGACCTCTTCCCAGAAGGCGTGGTGCTGGTCGACCACTTCGGTGAACATGCCGATATCGAGATGCTGTTTGGCGAGGCGCATGTCGGTTACTCCGGAAGATCGTCGAGAGCATGGTTGTCGAGCGCCTGATGCGCCCCACCGGTGATCATGTGCATGAACAGATCATCCCCGCGATCGGTTCGCTTGACGATCATCGTCGCGGTCAAAGCCACCGCGATCGCGGCGAAGCTGTAATGGGCATAGTCGCGCAGCAGCTGGTCAAAGCTGTAGCCGGACACTCCCAGGCTCACCAGATCGTCGTGATAGCCTTGCAGCAGTCCGCGTTCATTGGCCCGCCGGGTCTGGCGATCGAAGATCGCGCCGAGAAAATAGGCCGGATCCATGCCGGTGCCGAGAAAGGCGCTGGTCTGCCAGTCGACCACGGCGACGCGGCCATCGGCGCCGCCGAACAGCATGTTGTCGGGGCGGAAATCATTATGCGAGAAGCATTTCGGCTCCGGCCGCGGCCGATTCCAGTAGGCGTGGTTGCGGACGAAGCGGTCGCATACCGCCATGACCTCGGACGTCAGGCGGCCGGGATAGGTCTTTTGGACATGGGCCCAGGCCTGCTCCATCAGCTCGGTCGAGTAGAAAGCCTGCGCGCCCTCGGGCACCAGCACCCAAGGCTGGCTGGCGAGTTCCGTATCGTTCCAGAACGTCGCGTGCAGCAGCGCCGCCTCTTTCAGCGCGAGCCGCGCCAGCTCGACCGAACAGCCGCGCATCTGGTCACCGACCTTGGCCGGCGCCAGATCCTCGAGCAGCAGGGCGAAGTCATTGGTCTCGTCGAGTTCGGCGACATAGACCTTCGGCGTGCGGATGCGGGCACGATCGGCGAGCTCTCGGTAGAACATCACCTCGGCACTGTAGAACCCGAGCGTCTTGCCGCTGTCGGCCGCCGTCTTGTCGGCGGAGGAGAATTTGCCGACCAGGGATCGTGGCGCATCGGCCGGGACAGAACCCTTGAAGCTGAGATTGAAACGCCGTGTCTCGCCGAGCTGGCCGATACCGACCACGTCCATCGTGAAGCTGGCGACATGGGCGTCGATGCCCCGGCCCTGCAGCGCCCGCGTCAGCCAATCGGCCGTGACCGCCTCCGGCCGGACGATCTCGAATCCATTGTTCATGCCCGCTTCTCCCCCGGGGGCGTGCTCGCCCCTTCTCGTTTTCGCCGCCAATGAGACGCGATTTTGTGCCGATGTTATAGGGGGAAAATTTTCTTCGATGGGAGAATTATTGGGTCGGGAGCGTCAGGTCGCCTCGGTTGGTCCCGGAGCGATGCGCAGCACGGCGCCATCGGGCCGCGCGATCTCGATGATCGTCTCTAGCCGAACGAGCCGGGCCTCATGATTGCTTAGGCTGCCTTCGATCTTGGTCTTGAGCCCCTTCAAGCCATCATCGAGGCTTCGGGTCCGTTCTTCTATCAGCACGATCGTCCGCAGACCGGACAGAATGCGGTCGCCGACGCTCAAGGAGCTGGCTCCGTCGAGAGTGCATCCAAGGCGGCATGCGCCGAGGCCACGGTAGCAAGCGCTTCGTCGAGGGAAGTCAATATTGCCGGCGCGGTCGCTTCGAGGGTCTTCAGCAACGCTTCGATCTCCTCCCGACTACCGTCGAGCACATCATCAGAGACACGACGCCGCACGAACTCGGCCGTCGAAATACCTGCGCGACGAGCCCGAGCATCGAGAGCATTCTTCTCCACTGGAGTCATCTGGACAACGAGACGAGCGGTCGCGGACATGGCGCAACTCCAAACAGACTATGTACATATACTGTACATAGTCAGGAATTATCGTCAATCCGCCTGTTCGCGTGTCGCCAGGAAGCGGATCTTGTCCCAGTCCTTCATGACCCGGTTCATCTCCCAGGAATTGCGGGCGAGATAGACGGGGGCGCCGTCATGGTCATCGGCGAGCGCGCCGCGGTTGTTGTCGAGGAAGCGCTTGAGCTCGGCCTTGTCCGAGCACGCCACCCAGCGCGCGGTCTCGAACGGCGCTGACTCGAAATGCATCTTGAGATCGTAGTCGGAGCGAATCCGCGCTGCGAGCACATCGAGCTGCAGCGGGCCGACGACGCCGACGATCCAGTCGCTGCCGATCACCGGACGGAACACCCGGGTGATGCCCTCTTCGGCCATCTGCTCAAGCGCCCGCTTCAGATGTTTCGATTTCATCGGATCGTCGAGCCGCACGCGGCGCAGGATTTCCGGGGCGAAATTCGGGATCCCCGTGACCTTCAGCTCCTCGCCCTCGGTGAGGGTGTCGCCGATCCGCAAGGTGCCGTGATTGGGAATCCCCAGGATATCGCCCGGCCAGGCTTCTTCCGCCAGATTGCGGTCGCGGGCGAGGAAGAACATCGGGGCCGCCACCGTGATCATGCGGCCGGAGCGGACATGCTTGAGCTTCATCCCGCGTTGGAACCGGCCCGAACACAGCCGCACGAAGGCGATGCGATCGCGATGCTGTGGGTCCATGTTCGCCTGGATCTTGAAGACGAAGCCGGAAACCTTGGGCTCGGTCGGCTGGATGTTGCGCGGCTCGGCCGGCTGGGCGCGCGGCGGCGGCGCCAGCTCGGCGACCCCGCGCAGCAGCTCGCGCACGCCAAAATTATTGATGGCGCTGCCGAAGAACACCGGGGTCAAATGGCCTGCGCGATAGGCCTCCATGTCGAAGGGCGGGCAGAGGCCCCGCACCATCTCGACATCCTCGCGCAGCTTGGCGAGCGCATGGGCCGGCAGCAGGGTTTCGAGTTTGGGATCGTCGAGCCCGTTACACCGCACCGGCTCGGTGACGCGCTCGCCCTCGCGCCGCCCGAACAGCAGCAGCGCGTCGTTGAGGATGTCATAGGTGCCGAGGAAGTCGCGGCCCATGCCGATCGGCCAGCTCGCCGGGGTGACGTCGAGCGCCAGCTGATCCTCGATCTCGCTCATCAGGTCGAAGGGATCGCGCGCCTCGCGATCCATCTTGTTGACGAAGGTGATGATCGGCACGTCGCGCAGACGGCAGACTTCGAATAGCTTGCGGGTCTGGGTCTCGATGCCCTTGGCGGCGTCGATGACCATGATGGCGCTGTCGACGGCGGTCAGCGTGCGATAGGTGTCTTCGGAGAAATCCTGGTGGCCCGGCGTGTCGAGCAGGTTGAAGGTCAGCCCGTCCCACTCGAAGGTCATGACCGCCGAGGACACCGAGATGCCGCGCTCCTTCTCGACCGACATCCAGTCGGAGCGCACGCCGCGGCGCTGATCGCCCCGCGCCTTGACCTCGCCGGCGAGCTGGATCGCGCCGCCGAACAGCAGCAGCTTTTCGGTCAAGGTCGTCTTGCCGGCGTCGGGATGCGAGATGATCGCGAAGGTCCGCCGACGCGTGATGATATCGGGCAGGGCGGCAATGGACGGGGCGACACTCATGTGGGCAACTCGGGACACGGCTAGGATTGGGGCGGAGGCGGGCTTATAGCATGGATTGGGAGGATGGGGGGATTCGGTAACGGCCTCGTACCTCGCACCGGGCGCGTCCTACAAGCTACATCCTCAGCCCCTGAACCGCCTCGCCTCAATGTTGCTTCGGCGGGCAATAAAGCCATTGTCGCCGCCACAGAATTCTGAAAAGTTCAGCCTTTCCAAGACGTCCTCAATTATGTTCGTGATTGGGACACCGACGACCCCAAGGCTCAAGTATGGGGTGGGTGACGAGTCATGGCCGTGATGGAGTTCAACCGCATCCAACACGGACAGAAATTGGCTGTCGCGAGGGTCTTGGAGGTTCGCGGTAAACACTGTGAAGCCGGATTTTTCACCAGCTTCTGAGGCGGCGTCCCAGAGCGAGCGGATGACAGGTTCATTGATGGGGCTCGCGATTACCCAAGCAGGATACAATTTGGGAAGTTCTCGCAGTCGTTCGCCGTATGCGGGATCTATGATGACAAGGACCATCGAACCATCTGGTCCCTGGGGGATCACAATATCAACTCATGGCCCAGATTGCCGCCGGCGCGAAACTTGGCTCCAGTGCAACGATCCGGGCACGATCGATACGAGGGCGGACGGCTTTGATCTGGTCCAATGTCATGGGTGCCATAATCTATGATCCGTTTCATTCGTCTACCGGCCGTCCACGGTACTACGCAGATCAGCTCTCGGCCAGATCACTGTCGAAGTTCCTCCCGGCATAGGCAATCGCGACGATCTCAACGACATCATCGAGTACCCGAAGCGTATTGTGACACGTCGTTCGAAGCCGGTCGTTCGCAAGCCGAGCGCGAGATCGTCGCGCCGCGTCCCGCGATCCGGAAAATTCGCCAATCCCATGCACGCTGTCTCGATCCGGGCAACATAGGCGGCGGCCCGCGATCGATCCGTGTTTTCCGAAATATACCGATACAGCGACACAAGGTGATCTTCCGCCGCTGGGCGGAAGACGATCCTGCGTGTCACGCTACGTGTCCGATCCCTCCGCATGAACCGCACGCAAACGGGCGAAGACGTCTTCTGCCGCCACGCTCGGACGCGGATCGGCTAGGGATTCAGACACTCTCCGGCGCAGGATTTCGTCGAGGGCCTGATCCTCGCGATCGAGTGCGCGCAATGCCGCCCGCATCACCTCGCTTGCAGAACTGTACCCCCCCGATTTGAGGCGGGACTCCAGGCTCGCCTGCTGAGCGCCGAGAGTCACGGTTACGGGTTTGCTGGTTCGCATGGTCGAGCGCTCCCTCGTCAGTTAAGCGAAGCTGAAATTACACTGTCATACTCTCTGCCCGACGTCCAAATTTCAAGCCTCCTCACTCCATCCCACCCTTCGCCACCGGCGCCTCGCCATAGGTCTCGGCATCCCGCGCGCCGATGACCGCGCTAGGCAGCAGGAACACCAGCGGCACCGCGACCAGAGTGGCGACGGCGTTGGCGATGACCAGGGTCTCGAACGAGACGTGATACTGGTCGAGCAGCTTGGAGCCGAACCAGTCCGTCCCCGAGAGGGCGAGATTGCGGATGCTCAGCATCAGCGAATAGCCGAGCCCTTCGCTGCCCATCGGGGTGGCACGCACCGCGAGATCCATCAGCGCCAGTTCGGCGATGGTGCCGCCGAAGCCGTTGATGCCGTCGATCACCGCGGCATGGATCCAGGAGGTGTACGAGATGTACATCAAGGTCAGCCCCGCCCCGAGCACCAGCCCGCCGACGAGCAGGCTGCGCAGGGCAAACCGCCGGCACAGCCAGCCATAGCTGAGCGCCGAGGCGACACCCGAGATACCGCCGATCAGCTGCAGCATGCCCTGGTCGTGCGTCGTGAAGTGTAGCTCGTTCTGCTGCTTGTAGAACAGCGCGGTGCCGAAGCCGGGTGCGATGTAGAACAGCGCCATCAGCCCGACCGCCGCCCACATCGTCTTCGCCGTGGCGATATTGGCGAGTTGGCCCTTCGCCTTCGCCAGAACCTCGGCCGAGGTGAGACGCTTGCGTTGCTCGCGCAGGAACACGAAGGCGACGGGGACCAGCAGGAACATCACGCCGCCGCAGGCCGCCGCGGTCCAGCCGAAGGCGATGCTCGCGAGATAGCCGGCGATCGGGCCATTGACGATGCCGCAGCCTTGCATAACGACCTGGCGGATCGCCGTGAGCCGGCCCGAGCCGGACACGGCCTGAGCCGTCTCCACCAGGAATCCGCCGATCACCGTGCTGGCGACCACCATGAAGACGTTGATCACGATCGCGATGCGCAGGAAGCCGCCATAGTCGTGCGGCGCCAAGGCCAGCACGAACCAGGCCAGCGCCGCGCAACTCGCGCTCAGCAGGATATAACTGCGCCGGCGGCTGCCGAAGATCGGAAAGGCGTCGGTGACGATGCCGGCCAGCGGCTTGAGATACCAGGCGAGACTGGCCCAGAAGAAGAACGCCGCGCTCGCGGTGCGCGTCTCGTGCAGCTCATTCTTGAGCAGGTTCTGCAGCGGCAGATGGGCCAGCACCCCGGTCTGCGCCAAGGTCGTCGCCAGCACGCCGGTCCCGATGACGATCGCGGCATGGGTCAGCGCCGCATCGGGGCGGTTTGGGATTGTCGCGGCAATGGCCATGGCTGCGCGGTCGGAACCTCGTCTGGATTGGCGTCGGCCGCTAAACCCCGCTCCCCGCATAGTCGGCGTGGCGGGCATCGGCGTGTTTCAGCACCAGCACCCGGTCACGGAGCGCCCGCAGCCGGGCATCGTCGATGCCCAGTTCGTTGAGCGCGTGCAGGGTCGAGAAAAAGTATTCGGCGCAAGGGCCGAAGCAGCCGGTCGCGGTCGCCAGCGCCTCGGCCACCGATTCATCGGCCAGCCGGCCGGCGTAATGGGCGTGACGGCGATTGACGGTGAAGGTCAGGCCGCGCACGATTCCCTCGCCGGGGCAATGGACATCGATCCAGCGCGGCACATAGGCGCCGTTCATCATCTCGCGGCGCCATACGATGGCAAGCTCGGTTTCGACGTCCGCGGCGGGAATGCGGAAGGCGACGCCCTTGCATGAGCCCCCGGAATCGAGCCCGAGCACGAGGCCGGGGCGCTCCAGGCTGCCCCGCATCAGGCTGGTCCAGATGCAGAAGCGGCGATGCCACCCCTGGATGCGCGCCAGCCGGGTCTCGGCGTGACGGAAGGCGGGATTCCAGATCAGCGAGCCATAGCCGAACAGCCAGACATCAGAACCCGGCGCCGGTGCCTCCGCCAGGGTCGCGCGCAGGGAATCCTCCAATTGGACGTCAGACCACACGGGTGGGTGCCCGTCATGCGCGGTGAACCGGCTGAAGGCATTGCCGTTCAGGATCTCATCCCGGGTCAGTTTCACGGCGGTCTGGAAGGGGGGCATCGCGGCGCTTCGGGGGTTACATTGGCTGCGATGATAACGCGTTCACGGTGCAGCGTAATCCCAAAGATTCCAAAATATTGGATATTTTGTCGTCTATAACGCCAAGAGTGACAATTTTACGACGCACCCGGACCCTGAAGCCGGAGCCCGGGTGCGTCGGCAATCCCTTGCGGGATTAGTACATATGCTGGCCGCCATTGATCGACAGCGTCGAGCCGGTGATGAAGGCCGCCTCGTCGGCGACCAGGAACAAGACGCCGCGGGCAATTTCGTCGGCATGGCCGAGCCGGCCGACCGGAACCTTGGCGACGATCTTCTCCAGCACGTTCGGCGGCACCGCGCGGACCATCTCGGTATCGATATAACCGGGCGCGATCGCGTTGACGGTGATTCCTTTGGCGGCACCTTCCTGGGCCAGGGCCTTGGTGAAGCCGTGGATGCCCGATTTCGCCGCGGCGTAATTGACCTGACCATACTGGCCGGCCTGGCCGTTGACCGAGCCGATATTGACGATCCGGCCGAAATTGCACTCGCGCATGTGGTCGAGCACGAGGCGCGAGAGGTTGAAGCACGAGGTCAGATTGGTGCGAATCACATCGTCCCACTGCTGCGGGCTCATGCGATGGATCACGGTGTCGCGGGTGATGCCGGCATTGTTCACCAGAATCTCGACGGGACCGAGATCGGCGGTGATCCGCTCGATCCCGACCTGGCAGGCCTCGAA
>CAIUCF010000284.1 GCA_903897565.1 uncultured Rhodospirillales bacterium
ACCCTCCTTGCCGCTAGAATTGAACAATGTTAGAAAAATCGTCAAGCAATTTCGGACGGAACATCGTGGCAGCGGCAGTCGCACGCAAACCGGGCCGGGCAAAGACGGCCAAGGACATGAAGCGGGGGCTGATCCTCGACGCCGCGCGCCAGGTCTTTCTCGCCGAAGGCCTCGACGGCGCGTCGCTGCGGGCGATCGCGCTCGCGGCCGGCTATACCCCGGCGGCGCTGTATTTCCATTTCGATTCCAAGGAGGCCATCTACGCCGAGGTGCTCCAGGACTCGCTGGCGCAACTCGGGCACCGGGTCGAGGCGGCGGGCGCTCCCGCCGCCGGTGCCGCCGAGCGGCTGAATGCTGCGGCGATGGCGTTCTTCGACTTCTATGCCGAGAACCCGCGCGACCTCGATCTCGGCTTCTACCTGTTGCGCGGCGGCATGCGCCCCAAGGGGCTGGGCCGCGAACGCGACGAGGCGCTCAACGCCGGGCTCGCCGCGGCGCTGCGGCCGATCGCGGCGGCAGCCGTCGACCTCGGCGCGGCGGAGCAAGCCGCCAAGCTGCTGATGGTCGACGTCTTCGCTCATGCCGCCGGGCTGCTGCTGCTCGCCCACACCAAGCGTATCCAGATGTTCGGCGCCTCGGCGCCCGAGTTGATGGCACGCTACGTCGCCGAACGGGTCGGTCTACTGCAGAGGAGAACGAGCGATGCCGACCTTGAAGCCTGAGACCTGCAGCCTGCTGGTCGTCGATTTCCAGACCCGGCTGATGCCGGCGATCGATGCCGGCGAGACCGCGGTCAAGAACACGGGCAGATTGCTCGACGCCGCCGCAATGCTCGAGGTGCCCGTGCTGGCGACCGAGCAGAACGCCAAGGGTCTCGGCGCCACCGTGCCGGCGCTGATGGCCAAGCTGTCGCCTGCGCAGATCATCGCCAAGATGAGCTTCGACGCCTGCCGCACGCCCGGTTTCGTCGGCTGCCTCGCCGATCCGCCGCGGATCGTGGTAACGGGTTGCGAGGCCCATGTCTGCGTGCTGCAGACCGTGCTCGGCCTGCTTCAACTCGGCCGCAAGGTCTATGTCGTCGCCGACGCGATCGGCTCACGGACGGTGGCGAACAAGGAGGCCGCGCTCCGCCGCATGCAACGCCACGGCGCCGAAATCGTCACCACCGAGATGGTGATCTTCGAATGGCTCGGTAGCGCCGACCACCCGAAATTTCGCGAGGCGGTGGCGCTCATCAAGTAGGGGGACGAATTATTCCGCCGCCGTCCGCTGTTCCAGCTTCGCCAGACCGGCAGCCGAGATATCGCGCAGCGCGCGCCAGTCGAGGATCGACAGCACGTTATTGTCATCGTCGATGAATTTCAGCGGCCCGGCGCAGGAGAAGAACAGAGTGCTCTCCACGGGGAAATCGGTGACGTCGTGGATCATGCCGTTGGGCTCGTAGCCGTAATCGCCGGCCACCGCCGTGACGCCGCCATGCTCGGCGCCGCCGCGGACCAGGCTCTTGCCGGTCAGCATCAGATACTCGCCGCCGCCGAGATGCTCGTGGCGGGAGAAGGCCGAGCCGGCGGCGCATTTGAACAGTACGCTCCAATGCCCGGTTTCCGCCGAGGCGCGCAGCAGCTGCATCTGGATGCCGGGAACGAGATCGACCCAGGGCGCGGTCGAGGTGCTGGTGTAGCTCTCTTCGATGCCGCTGTTGTGCAGGCGATCCCGCTCGGTCTTGCTGATGCTCATGACGTCCTCCCGCGACGCGTATTCTTGTTGCGCGCAGTGTGTCACCAGCCCGGGGATTTGGCCAGCCTGTGCTGACCTGACGGTCAGGAGCCCTGGAGCCCGGCCCGCATCGCGGTGATGAAGCGGTCATTGGCCGCAGCGGCAGCGTGATCGCCCTTGAAGCCGATCGTGCCGTGCCAGGGCTGACGGGGATCGCGGGTCAGCGGCGTCAGGTATTTCAGCACCTTGAGCGAGCGGCCGGCGGCGTCATGGACGGGAATGTAATTGGCGCGCAGCCAGACCGCGCGGCCATCCTTGCCGATCAGCTTGAAAGCGCCATTGCGGGATTCGCCGCGCGCCAGCGCCGCCCAGAACTTGCGATGGTCGCGCGACGTACCCGGGTGGGGATCGTGGAAGATGCTGTGATGCTTGCCGACGATCTCGTCCAGCGAATAGCCGGTCGCCTTGAGGAAGGACTCGCTCGCGGTCAGGATGATGCCATCGGTCGTGAACTCGATCAGCGCGTGATTGCTGCCGAGATGATGATCTTTGCGAGCCGCAGAGGAAGTCGAAGACTGCATCTTGGTACCCCGGAACGGGCCGAATTCGGCGTGGCGAGCAACATGGACAAGGTTTCACTTGTCGGAACTGTCACTCGTTTATAAGTCCACAAATATTAAGCGATCGTTTAAGGCTGATTACCCCAACCTGAAGAAGAAATTACCCGCCGACAGGTCGATGCCCGTCGGCAAGAACGTCCTTGCCCTTCGACGGTGAATTTCGTCAGCTATGGTGATCGGCGATCAAGACCGACAACAACGCCCAAGCCCCGGCGGAGGAAACCATGACCAGCCTTTCCACACTCGAGAACGAGGCTTCCGGCCAGGCCGCCGCGTGGCGCCGGGCGATCGACGCGGCCCATCGGCATGTCCGCGCCAGCGCGGTGCTCGACATTGCGGCGGACGCACCCGACTGGACCGATAGCGGCATGGCGCTCACCGGCGGCGATGCGGTTACCCTGCTCTCCCAGGGCGTGGTCTGGCTGTCGCGCGAATACAATATCGGCTTCGAAGGGACGGCGGCGCTGTGGTATCGGATCGGCGACGGGCCGGTCGAGCGTGTCGGCGGCCGCACCGCCAGTGTCGTTGCCGATCGATCGGGTCCCCTGCGCCTTGCCGCCCGCCCGCCCGGTCCCTGGCTGGAGCAGCCGGATGCCCCCGCTGGTCCCGATTCCTGGGCCGGGGCTGGCGGCATCGCGGTCGCGGCGGTCTGCTGGCAGGACGGTCTCGAAGCCGGCCTGGCGGCCTTGGCCGCCGCCGATCCAACCGGCCTCGCCGCCGCCGAGGCCGCGCGTCACGCCGCAGCCCTGCCGCCGCCCGCCGGCTGGCATCCCCATCCCGTGATCGGCAAATCGGCGATCTTCGCCGCCGGCCCGCTCGCCGAGCATCGCCACGGTATCAGCTGCCGCTGCGTGCAGGATGTCGGCATCCTGCAATATCCCGTCGACGTCCCGCTCGACGCGACGACGCGGCTCAACTGGTCATGGCAGATGACCCACCTGCCCTCGACCGTCCCCGAAAACCAGCTGCCGACCCATGACTATCTCTCGATCGCGATCGAGTTCGAGAACGGGCTCGACTTGACCTATCTGTGGAGTTCGAGCCTGCCCGTCGGTACGCATTTCCGCTGCCCGCTGCCCTATTGGGACCAGCGCGAGACCCATTGGGTCGTGCGCTCGGGCCACGAGGAGCTCGGACGCTGGCTCGACGAGCAGCGCCCGATCCTCGCGGATTATCAGGCGGCAATCGGCGGTGCGCCCCCGTCGCGAATCGTCGCCGTCTGGCTGATCGCCGTCAGCCTGTTCCAACGCGACTTCGGCGAATGCGCCTATGCCGGCATCTCGATCAGCAATGCGGAGGGTATCGCCGCGACGGTATCGTGAATTGGAGCTGCTCCTAACCCCCGAGGCCTACCCCGGGGTATACGATCCCGTGGACATGGCCACAGCTTAACTTGGTGATGATCGCTTTCGCAGGGGCGCCGCCGTCGCGCATAGGATGGCCTCGTGGGCGCAGACATCTTGCCGCATTATCCACATACTGGAGTATTTCCGGTATCTTCGCCACACACTCTTGGATAGTGTCAGGTTCCAGTACACCCGACGTGATGGATCCTTGAGGTACGGAACCAACGCCACGACAGCCGGTTTACTCGACGGCCACGGCAACGTCGGTAACGGGTGATGCATCCCGTCGCGGGCGCGATTGCGCGACCATAAAATCGCCACGAACACCGGGTAGCATAGTAGTATCAATCAACGTGCTGGGAGCAGCATTGTCAGTCTTGAAAGCCACCTCGCCGCGCCGTCTCGCGATCTGTTACGCCATCGCGCTGATGATCATCGCGACATTGTCGGTCGCGTCCCATATGTTGTTGTCCAGTGCGATCCACGATAATCGTGGCGTCGCGACGGTCATCAGGCTATCGGCGCGCCAGGAATATCTGTCGCAACGCATCGCCAATCTCGAGATGCAGC
>CAIUCF010000285.1 GCA_903897565.1 uncultured Rhodospirillales bacterium
CGGCCGGGACGGCGACGGGGTGGCGGAGGAGTTGGGATCGCGCTCATGGCCTGGAGTTTGCCCGCTATCGCCACCTGATGCCACAAATTTGGGCAGCTCGACCACGTTAGATGTCTAGAATTTAAATTAATCGATCAATTTATATTTGGCACGCGGCTTGCTCTGCATTCGGACATTGATCCCCAAGCCGTGAGGTGTCCCGCCGTGAGCCTGCCGAGCGACACCACAAGAAGCGCCGCTGCCGCGGCGCCCCCGCTGCGTCGCCGCCGCGGCGTCCACGGTCGCTGGGCAATCCGCGGCACCTCGACGAAGACGGAATATGCGCTCTTTGCCGCGGCCGGACTGCTGGTGCCGCTCGCCGCCTGGATGGCGCTCAGCCATAGCGGTATCCTGCCCCGGTTGTTCATGCCCGACCCAATTCGGGTCGTCATCCGGTTCGGGGTCTGGGTTACCCGCGAGGGCTTCGACCAGGACCTGCTGGTCAGCCTCTCGCGGGTCAGCATGGGGTTCTTGCTGGCGCTGGTCCTGGCGCTGCCGCTCGGCCTGCTCGCCGGCACCTTCCGGCCGATCCAGATCTTCCTGGAGCCGGTGCTCGACTTCATCCGCTACATGCCGGCCGTGGCCTTCATCCCGCTGGTGATGCTGTGGTTCGGCATCGGCGAGACGGCGAAGATGGCGATCATCTTCATCGGCACCTTCTTCCAGATGGTGCTGATGATGGGCGACGACGTCCGCCGCGTCGCCATGACCCAGATCGAGGCCGCCCAGACCATGGGCGCCAACAAGCGCGAAGTCATGTGGCAGGTGATCTTCCCCGCAGCCGCCCCGGCGCTGCTGACCACAGCACGGGTTACGCTCGGCTGGGCCTGGACCTATCTGGTGGTGGCCGAACTGGTCTCGGCCAATGACGGGCTCGGCTATGCGATCCTGAAGGCGCAGCGATTTCTCCAGACCGACAAGATCTTTGCCGGCATCATCGTCATCGGGTTGATCGGATTGATCCAGGACCAGTTGCTGCGCTGGGTCCATCACCGCCTGTTCCCCTGGCATGGGCGGGGCTGAGAGATGAGCCGCGCCATCGCGATTCAGGGTGTCAGCCGCAGTTTCGCTCTGCGCGGCAGCACTGTTCTCGCCCTCGACCGCGTCGACCTCGCGATCAGTGCTGGCGAATTCGTGACCCTCGTCGGCGCCTCCGGCTGCGGCAAGTCGACCCTGTTGCGCCTGATCGCCGGGCTCGACGAGCCTGATACCGGGAGCATCGCGGTCGGCGGCGTCGAGATCGACGGCCCCGGCGTCGATCGGGCCATGGTGTTCCAGAATTACAGCCTGTTTCCGTGGTTGAGCGTCATCGGCAACGTGTTGTTCAGCCGCCGGCTCGCCGCCAATCGCTATGACTTCACCGCTTCGGAACGCGACGGTGAGACGGCGCGAGCCGCGGCGTTGCTCGATCTCATGGGACTGACCCGGGTCCGCGACGCCTATCCCGATCAACTTTCTGGCGGCATGCGGCAGCGCGTCGCCATCGCCCGGGCCCTGATGTCGCGCCCGGCGATCCTGCTGATGGACGAGCCATTCGGCGCCCTCGACGCCCAGACCCGCGAAGTCATGCACGACCTGATCCTCGACGTGTTCGTCAAAGAGAAGACCACCATCGTCTTCGTCACCCATGACGTCGAGGAGGCGGTCTATCTCGGGCAGCGGGTCGTGCTGATGGCGCCCCATCCCGGCCGCATCGACACGATCTACCCCGTCCCGTTTGCCGGCGAGCGGCACCCGGACCTCCGGCTCGAGCCGGACTTCCTGCATCTCAAACGCGCCGTCATGCAGCGTATTCGCGAAACCTCGGTCATCGGCACCGGTGCCGCCGCCCGCTAGCCCGTTCTGGAGCCCACGCCTGCCCCGTCCCAGCCCCCTTCGAGGAGTCCGTCATGCCGAGCATCGATAAAATTCTGCCCAAGCTTCGCCGCTGCGCCACCGCGCTGGCCGGCCTGAGTCTGGCCCTCGGCGCGCCCGCCGCCGCCCGGGCTGCCGAAACCATCCATATCGGCACCGCGGACTGGATCGGCTATGCGCCGTTCTACGTCGCCGCCGACAAGGGGTTGTTCAAGAAATACGGCATCGACGTCGTCCTTCAGGATTTCGCCGATCCGGCGCAGATGCCGGCCGCGCTCGAGAGCGGCGCCATCCAGGGCAATATGTACACCTATGATCAAGTCATCACCCTGGTCGCCAATGGTCACGACTATAAGGTCGTGATGCCGATCGATTATTCGAACGGCGCCGATGCCCTGATCGCGCCGAAGTCGATCACCAGCGTCGCGCAGCTGAAGGGTCAGAAGATCGCCTATCCCTTCGCCACTTGCGACAATCTCCTGGTGGTCTACGCCCTCGCCAGCGCCGGCCTGACCGAGGCCGATGTTCAGGGGGTCGACACCACACCCGACAATGTCCCCGCCGCGCTGCTCTCCGGCGCGCTGGCCGGCGCCACCTACGAGCCGAACATCACCAAAATCCTCAAGATGGACGGCGGCCCCGGCTTCCATACGCTCTACACCTCGCGCACCGCGCCGGGCCTGATCACCGACGTGCTGTATTTCGGCAAGGACTATATCGCGAAGAACCCGGCCGTGGTCGCCGCGGTGATCCATGGCTATCTCGACGGCATGGCCTTCATGAAGAGCAACCCGGACGAAGCGAACCAGATCATCGGCAAGCACCTGTCCTCTTCGGTTGACGACGTGAAGGCGCAGTTCGACGGCGTCCACAACATCCCGCAATCCGAGATGGCGCAGTATTTCACGCCGCGCCAGGACGCCTTGTCACTGTTCACCAGCGGCAAGCTGATCGGCGACATCCTGGTCAAGCGCGGCCAGATCCCGGCGGGTCCCAGCATCCCAGACACCTTCGACTCCAGCTTCGTCGCCAAGCTCACCGCCAGCAACTAGCCCGGAACCCCTCGCGCGCCGACGGCGCGCGAGACCCCGGATTTCACGATCAACGCCAAGAAACCACGGATGACCTCGATGACCCACGATCCAGCTACCCCGGCACAGACAGCGCTCGCCGATGCCGGCGTCGAATACCTGCTCGCCAGCTACGTCGACATGCACGGCGTCTCCAAGGCGAAGATGGTGCCGATCGACCATTATTCCCGCATGATGACGGGCTCCGAGCTTTTCACCGGCGCAGCACTCGACGGCGTGCCCCAGGATGTCAGCGACGAGGAAGTCGCCGCGCATCCCGATCCGGCGAGCGCCCGCATTCTGCCGTGGCGCGGCGACACTGCCTGGTTCGCCTCGGATCTCTACACCAAAGGCAAGCCGTTCGAGGCCTGCAGCCGCAATATCCTGAAGCGCGTCCTGTCCCAGGCGGAGGCGATGGGCTACGGCATGAATCTCGGCATGGAGGCTGAATTCTTCGTGTTCCAGGACGACCCGACACTCGGTTTCAAGCCGCTGTCGGCCCGCCAGCATCTCGCCAAACCGGCCTATGACGCCGCCCGCCTGCTCGACAACATGCCCTGGCTCAGCGAGTTGGTCGGTGCGATGAACAAACTCGGCTGGGCGGTCTATTCCTTCGATCACGAGGACGGCATCGGCCAGTTCGAGATCGATTTTCGCTATTTTCCTGCGTTGGAGATGGCCGACAATTTCGTCTTCCTGCGCATGATGGCGACCGAGATCGCACGCAAGCATGGCGGCTTCGCCAGCTTCATGCCCAAGCCCTACGCCGATCGCGCCGGCAGCGGCGCCCATTTCAACATCTCGCTCTACGATCTCGCCTCGGGTCGCAACCTATTCAAAACAGAGGACGACCCGCGCGGCTGCGATCTCTCTACCCTCGGCTACCACTTCATCGCCGGTGTGCTGCGTCACCTGCCGGCGATCTGCGCCGTGGTTGCACCGACGGTGAACAGCTACAAACGGCTGATCAAGCAAGGCAGCATGTCGGGCTTCACCTGGGCCCCGGTCTTCGCCTGTTACGGCAACAACAACCGCACCAATACCGTGAGGATCCCGCGCGGCGGCCAGCGCATCGAACTGCGTGCCGCCGACAGTGCCTGCAATCCCTATCTCGGCGCCGCGATGGTCTTGGCCGCCGGCCTCGAAGGCGTCCGCGAGCAGCTGGATCCCGGTGCCCCGCATACCGAGAACATGTATCTCAAATCATCGGCCGAACTGGCGGAACTCGGCGTGCGCCAACTGCCGGAAACCCTGGAGCAAGCGATCGATGCCTTCACCGCCGACCCGCTGTCCCGCAGCGTGTTCGGCAATGAGATGTTCGCGGCCTGGACCGAGTTCAAACGAGCAGAATGGACCAGCTACATCAATCACGTCTCCGACTGGGAGTATCAGCATTACCTGAAATTTTATTGAGAATAGATCTTAATACGAACAAATACCGCATAATCCTCCGTCTCGCTCGTCTCGCTCCGCGGGGTCTATCAAATAGCCCGCGGAGCAAAGACGACGAGGAAGTGCGACTTGAACAGACCTGGACGCCTCGGCCCTCTGTGTCGCACATGTGAATTTTATGTTTCCGCCCTATTCCAGGTTTGATAATGTTTCCAAGCTACTGCATGAAAGTGGCACGGTCGGGCCGGCAGATTGTCGACTGCTCGCCGCATTCAGCCATGAGAATATTGGATGACCGCGCTGGAACCACCCCCGACGCTCCCATCGTTCTCGGCGTGGATTGATGGCTGCCCTATCGCGATCGATCATGCGGGGCCGCTCGGTCGCGAGTTCGAACCGTTTCAGGCCGCGGATCTGGCGCAGCCGATCGCTCTGCTGTTCGCACGGACTGCCGCGCGGCGCGGCGAGAATGCGGCGATCGTCGACGAAGCGGGGACCCATTCCTACGCGGAGATCGCCGCACGGGTTGACCGTCTCGCCGCACGCCTCACCGTCAGCACCAGTAGCAGCGATGTCATCGGCATTCTATTGCCCAGCTCCGCCGACTTCATGGTTGCTCTGCTCGCTTGCTTCGCTGCCGGGCGGAAGGCTGTCCCGATCGACCTGCATTATCCGCGCCTATGGATCGCTCAGGTCTTGGGTGATGCCCGGGTCACGGCAATCATTACACGCGCCTCCGCCGAGGAAGCCATCGACCTCGTCCCCAAGGAGGTCGCGTGGATCGATCCCGATGCGACGCAGAGCGCCGAGGAAAAGGCTGCCCAGCTTCGCGTCGCGGCAAGCCACAATGACTCCCCCGCCCTGATTCTCTACACCTCGGGAAGCACCGGCCGCCCCAAGGGGATCGTCAATAGCCAGCGGGCCCTGCTGCGCCGTGTCGAGCAGTATATCAACGCCGCGCATATCAATACCCGTGACCGCTTCCTGCCGTTGAGCTCCGAATGCACCATCGCCGGGCTCCGCGAGCGCCTTACCGCCCTCCTTTCCGGCGCGACACTCTATCTCGCCGACGTGCGCGACGGCGGGGCGGCACGAATCCTGACGAGCCTGCGCGACGCAGAAATCACCATCATTTACGCCGTACCGGCATTATTGCGAACGCTGATCCATCTCGATGCCGACCATTCGGCCCGATCCCTGCGAGTCGTGCGGGTTGGCGGCGATGCCGTGCTCTGGGCGGATGTCGCGATGCTCCGCCGCTGGCTGCCGCCGAGCTGTCTGATCGAACTCGGGTACAGTTCGACCGAGGCGCCGATCATGCAATGGTTCGTGCCGCCGGGCTTCCCCGAGGAGGGGCCGCGCATCCCGATCGGGTACCCGCTCCAGGGCAACGAACTGGCAATCGTCGATGAGTTCGGCAAGCCGGTAGCGGATGGCGAGGTTGGCGAACTCGTATTGCGAAGCCCCTACATCGCGCTCGGGCGTTGGGTCGACGGGATTTGCGTCGGCGATGACTATCCCACCGATCCCGACGACCCTAGCAAACGGATTCAGTTCACCGGCGACCTCGCCCGCCGTCGCCCGGACCAGTTCCTCGACCTGATCGGTCGCAAGGATCGCCAGATCAAGATCAACGGCCAGCGGATCGAGCCGGCAGAGATTGAAACCGTCTTGCGCGCCTGGCCGGGTATTCGCGAGGCCGTGGTCGTCGCGCGCGCCGGTGAAGCGGGATCGGGCGAGCCGCCGATCGTGCTGATCGCCTATTTCGAAGCCGGGACCGCGTTCGACGAGACGATGATGGCCGGGCTGCGCGCCCAGATCGAGAGCAAGCTCCCGGTCGCCCTCCGGCCCTATCGGCTTTATCCGGTCGAGTCCTTGCCACGCCTGCCGAGCGCGAAGCTCGACATGCAGAAGCTCCGCGAGATCGATCAGGCAAATGCCGCGAACGAGCGGCTGGAGCCGAGAGCGAACGGCACCGGTCAAGCGCCGGAGACACCGAGCGAACAGAAGATCGGCGCGATTTGGGAGCAAGTCCTGGGCTGCATCGCGCCGGCTCGCGACGCCGATTTCTTCGAGCTCGGGGGCACTTCGCTGGCGGCGATCAGCATGATCTATGGGATCGAGAAGGCATTCGGTGTAACGCTACCCGTCACCGCGTTCTACGAGGCCCGAAGCATCGCTGCGGTGGCGGCGCTGATCGATGGCGGCATCGAAACGGTCTTTTCGCCCCTCGTACTCGTCAAATCTGGCGGCGACGCGCCGCCGTTGCTGCTGATTCACGGCGTCGGCGGCAATGTGATGGAGCTGTTCTGGTTGGGCCGGCATATCGAGCATCAAGGCCCGATCTATGCGATTCAGGCGCGCGGCCTCGATGGCAAGGAAGCGCCGTTCAAAGAAATCCGGGCCACATCAGAGTATTATCTCGCGGCGATCAGATCGGCGCAGATTCGGGGCCCCTATCGGCTCGCAGGCTATTCCTACGGTGGCCTCGTCGCATTCGACCTCGCCTGCCTGATGCAGGAGCAGCGGGAGCGCGTCGATTTTCTCGCCTTGATCGACTCCGCGACGAACCCCCGGCAATGGCCGATTCGGGTCTGGTTGGTTCACTTGATAAAGCGCTTGAAGGTCCATCTGACCGGCCTGCGCTCCGGCTCGCTATCCGCGCGGGCCGCCACGCTGTTCGGCGGAATCCGGGCCGCGTTTCGACGGGTACTTCTGCGCTTCGGTTCCAGCGACGCCACGAATAGCCCGCTCGCTATGGACTCCCTCCCACCCGTGCTGCGCGACGTGCGCAACGCCTGCATCGAGGCCGCAATGGCTTATTACCCCGGCTATTATCCGGGCCGCCTCACGCTGATGATCGCAGAGACAATCGGCGAACATGGATGCGATCCACGCGATATCTGGCGCGGCCACGCCGGCGAAATCGTCGTCAATACCGTGCCCGGCGATCATATGACCATGATCGAATCCGAGAACGGCAGGCTCCTCGCGGCTCAGTTTACCCGAGCGCTCGAAGCCTTGCCCGCATCAAGAGCCTGACGCCTCGCGAGCCCGGTCGATGCATTCGATATATTTCAACGCGATATCGTCGAGCTGGAAACGGCTGGTGCTCGCGATCAAATCGTCATGGCTCCAGCGCCGCCAGGGCTCCGACGCCATCGCGGCGGCAAGCGCCTCGACATCGCCGACGGGCACCAGGATACCATACTTGCCGTTCTGGAGAATTTCGGCGGGGCCGTAGGGACAATCGGTCGAGATGACCGGGGTGCCGCAACCCATCGCCTCGACGAGGACATTGCCGAGCCCTTCATGGCGGGACGACAGCACGAAGGCGTCCGCTCGGCGGAAATACGGCAGCGGGTTTGCCTGGAAGCCGAGGAAATCGATCGCATCGGCAATCCCGAGCTCTGCTGCGAGCTGGCCGAGTTCCTCCCGCAGCGGTCCGGTGCCGAGCACCATCAGTCGCGCCGGCTTTTGTTTCAGCAGCAGGGCGAAGGCGCGCAACAGCGTGGCGTGGTCCTTTTGCGCCACCATCCGCCCGGCGGTCACGAACACCGGGATCTTGCCATCGGCGAACCACGGATGCTCGACCGGCTCATTGGCGCGGCGCAGGAGATCATCGTCGATGATCGGGTTGTAGATGACGTTGACGATATCGCGCCGCATGCCGCAGGTGTGGATCAAATCCTCAGCGACACCGCTCGATACGCCGATCACCTGATGCACGAACAGCCGGCTGACCCGATAGAGGAACGGAATGATGCGATATTTGACGCCAAGTTCGCGCGCCTCGTCGGACAGCGAATTATGCTGGCAGATGATCGAGGCTGTCTTCGTGCCTGAGAGGCCGCATGCGAAGGCGGCGACGACGTTGTTGTGATCGAGGCTCGAGAGCAGGGCATCAGGTCGCTCCCGGCGCAGATATGCCCATAACGGGATCAAATCCCACAGCGTCCGCGAGGTTCCGAAGGCGACCGTCTTGACCCCCTTGGGCAAGAGCGGCAATAGATCGCCCTGCAGCGAATGCAGCAGCAAGGTGACCTCGACGCCGCGCGCCTGCAGTGCCGGAATCAGTCGCAGTCGCATCCGCTCGACGCCGCCGCCCGAAAGATCGTTCATATAGATCGCAAGCCGCAACGGTCGCGCGCTCGTGTGCCTGACCGCAGCCTTCTGAGCCATGGGCCTGATCAGCCTGTCATAGGCCGAAACCGACGCGGTCACGGAGAATTCCTGCGCCCGTCGCTTGAGAAACTCCGGGTCGGGCGGGGCATCGATGGCCTTTCCGAGCGCGCTGGCAAATCCCTCTTCATCGCCGATCCTCACGAGCGCGCCATAACGGCCGTGCTCGAGAATCTCGGCCGGCCCCACCGGGCAATCGGTCGAGACTACGGGCGTACCGCAGGCCAGGGCTTCGGCAATGACGTTACCGAAGCCTTCGAATCGCGAGGTGACCGCAAGCACCGTCGCATGGCAAAAATATTTCATCGGCTCTGATTGCCAGCCGAGCAGGACGACATCCTTGGCAATGCCGAGTTCCTCGGCCAGTTTGGTCAGCGGCTCGCGTTCCGGTCCCTCGCCGAGGATGGCGAGGCGAACGTTACGCTCGCGGCGCAGGCGGGCGA
>CAIUCF010000286.1 GCA_903897565.1 uncultured Rhodospirillales bacterium
CTGCGGCGGCATTGCGCTCCAGCGTCTCGACCTGCAGCCGCGACTCGGGATCGGAGATGCCGGCGGCGCGGTCGCTGGTCGGCACGTTGTGATCGGCGACGGCGAGGGTAGCGTCGGGACGACGGACCTTGCGGCCGGCCATGCGCAGGCCTTCGAACGCCTGCGGGCTCGTCACCTCATGGACGAGGTGGCGATCGATATAAATGAGGCACGTCCCATCCTGTTGGCGGTCGACGATGTGACTGTCCCAGATCTTGTCGAACAGCGTGCGCGGTTGAGCCACGATGGGTACTCCTCCAAATTCCGAAAATCGCCGCAGATCATACGGTCTGCCCCTGCGATGCAACGCTTATTTTGCGAACGGGAGGGTTGCGCCGCCGGCCGATCTGGTCGGGCCATGCGCGCGACACCACCGGCGCGACGATACGATATAAATAATTCAGCGACTATTCTTGTCGTTTTCGTTCTATATTTGGCCGACGTTCTCCAGAATCAAACTGCCTAAATCGCTAGATCGACCAGAATGATCGGGGGCTTTCGGACGTTACGCGGGGAGCTTGCGACCCGGATGCGACGACCAAGACCGACAGCGAGGCAATAGCCGTGGCAGATCCCCGTTTCTTCACCCGTAAGGGCCCGTTCACGCTCGGTTTCATCGCTCTCCGGATCGGTGCGACCCTCAGTCTGCCCGAGAGTGAATCGGTGATGATCGCCGATATCGCGACCCTCGATACCGCCCAGCCAGGCGAGATCAGCGTCTATTCGGACTCCCGCTACCGCGCCGCCGCGGGCGCCTCGCGGGCCACCGCCATCATCACCAGCCCCGCCTTCGCCGACCAGACCCCGGCGGCCAGTGCAATGCTGCTGCTGAAGGACCCGCGCCTCGGCTATGCCCGGGTCGGCGCCTTGTTCTATCCGAACGAACTGCTGGATGCCGGCATCGATCCGGGCGCACGGATCGACCCGAGCGCCACGATCGGCCCCGACACCCAGATCGACGCCGGCGCCGTCATCGGCCCGCATGTCCAGATCGGGGCGCGCTGCCACATCAGCGCCAATGCCGTAATCGGCCGCGGCGTCGTGATCGGCGACGACACCCGGATCGGCGCAAATACCGTGATCAGCCATGCCCTGATCGGCGCGCGCGTCGATATCGCCAGCTGCGTCAGTATCGGCGTCCAGGGCTTCGGCTTCGTCCCCGGCCCGCAAGGTCTGGTGCGGATGCAGCAGCTCGGCCGCGTCATCATCGAGGATGGCGTCGAGATCGGCGCCAACAGCGCGATCGACCGCGGCGCCACCGACGACACCGTCATCGGCGCCGGCACGGTGATCGATAACCTCGTCCAGATCGGTCACAATGTTCGCATCGGCCGCCATTGCGTGCTGTCCGGGCAGGCCGGGGTCGCCGGCAGTTCGACGATCGGCGACGGCGTCATGGTCGGCGGCGGCACCTCGATCAGCGATCATCTGGTGATCGGCGCCGGCGCCCGCATCGCCGGCAAGAGCGGCGTCGCCCGCGACGTCGAGCCCGGTCAGGCCGTGGGCGGTTATCCCGCCGTGCCGATCCGGCAATGGCACCGCCAGACCTCTGCCCTCACCCGAATGTCCCAGCGCAACGGCGAGGGCTGACCACCCGGCGCCTCAGACGTCGCGATCCGCCCGCCAGGACAAGATCCGGTAGATCGAAGGGCCGCCGAGCCGGACCACGGCGTCGCGCTCGAATGACGATGCTCCGACCCCATCGACCACCGCGCGGATAGTCACTGTCCGGGTCGTCTCCGGTTTCTTCTGCTGGGCGGCGACTGGTTTTGCCGCTGCGGGCGCAGGCGGGGGCGGTGCCTGCCTCAGAGCCGCGGCGACGATCGGGTCGAGCGGTCCCGGGGCCACGCCGCCGGAGTCGTCAAGCGTAAGATGGCTTGCCAGCAGGGCTGCGGTCTCCCGACCGATGCCGGGTACCGCGGCCAGTTGCCCGAGGGTCCGGAACGGCCCGGCCGATGGCGCCGCCGCACTCGGCACTTGCACGCGCGTGGCGACGATTCGCTCCCCGGCAATGCGGGCCAGGCCGGACGGCATGCCGACCTGCTGCAGCAATGCCTGCAGCAACGGCGCCGGCGCGGCGTTCAGGTTGATCTTCATGCGTTCGTCTTCGACGCGGACCACGATGTCCTGCCGGCCGATCCGGACATGGCGGGGGCGGCCATCGATCTTCCAGCCGCCGGGCCCCGGCAGCCCGAGGCGATAGATGCCCTCGAACACGGCGCCATCGGCCGCGGCCTCGGCCGTGGCGGCGGCGCGCAGATTATCGGCGATCCGGACCTCGCTACGGCCGACCACGATCATGCGGTCGGCGATCAGCGCCAGCAGCGCCAGCATCCACAGGATGATCAGGACGGCAAAGCCGCCCGGAGCCTGCTTCACGGTCGCGTCTGTCCGTAAAACCGGGCATTGGGGTCGGCCGAGCCGACCGGCATCGACTGCAGTTCCTCGGGGACCGCGTCGGCATCGTGCAATCGCTCGCGCAGATCGTCGGTGAGCATCCGCGCGCTGCGCTGGTCGTCGACGACATGCGGGGTGATCAGAACCAGCAACTCCGTCCGATCGCGGGCATTATCCTGGTTCGAGACGAGCGTGCCGAGGATCGGAATATCCTTGAGAAACGGGATCCCGGAATTGGATTGCGAGTTACTGTCCCGGATCATGCCGCCGAGGCCGATGGTCTGGCCGTCGCGCGCCACGACCCGGCTGCGGACCTTGCGGTCCTGAAAGGTCGGCGAGTCGATCCCCGAGACCGTGGTCTTGATCGGATTGCTGACTTCCTGGGAAATATCGAGGGTCACGAGCCCTCCGGAATTGACCCGGGGAATGACCTGCAGGATCACGCCCGTCTGCTGATAGCTGATACTGCTGACGATCGGCGCCGAGGTGGTCACGGTCGAGGTCGCCGTCTGCGACAGGTAAGGCACCGTATCGCCGACCTGGATGGAGGCGAGCTCGTTGTCCAGCACGGTGATCTGCGGTGAAGACAGGACCCGCAGCTTGGTGACGGCCTGCAGCGCCTTCAGCGTATTGTTCACCGCACCGCCGATCGTGAACGCGCCGTCGATCGCATTGGACGCGGTCTGGGTAACGAACCCATTGTGGCTGAGAAAGAACTGCGTGCCGTATTGCAGGGTGTTGTTCAGAGTCACTTCGGCGATCGTCGCGTCGATCTGGACCTCCAGCGGCACGATGTCGATCTTGCGCAACATCGATTCCATGACGCCGTACTGGCTGTCGGAAGCGCGGATCAGCAGCGCGTTGTTCTGGCGATTGGCGATGATGACGATGCCGTTGTCACCCTCCTCCGACGTGGCGCCGGTCGCCGACAGCGGTTGCAGTGCCGGCGGGACGTCATTGGCGGCGGCGCCGTTGGCCTGCTGGGCGACCGCCGCGGTCTCGGCATTTCCCCCGCTGCTCGTGTCGGCCTGTCCCGGTGTCGCGCCGAGACCGCCGGCGCTCGAAGCGCCTCCTGCCCCGCCGGCCGCTCCCTGAGCGCCACCCCCGGCGCCCCCGAACCCCGGGTTCGAATTGCCGAGGCGGTTGGTGTCGCTGGTCCCGGTGGAGGTGACGTGGTTCGGGGTGAAGGCCCGCTGCAGCACGTATTCGAGGTCCGAGCTCTGGCCGTTCTGGACGTAATAGACGTGCCAGCTCGGCTCGCTGCTTTCGCTCTCGCGATCGACCAGTTGCAGGACACGGCGCGCGTCCTCGATGTAACGAGGTTGCGCCGAGGCCACGAGAATCGCGTTGATCCGCGGCATCGGGATGACGCGGAGCTGGCCGGCAAGCGGTCCGTCGGTTTCCGCGAACAGAACCTTCTGCAGCTCGCTCGCGACCTTGCCCGGCGTTCCCGAGGTCACCGGAAGCAGGACGTAGGATTGCCCGGCAAGGATATCGACGTCGAAGGCCCGGACCAGATCGGTAATCGTCCGCCGGGTCAGCGGATCGCCCGAGATGATCAGGGCATTGCGGTTATTGTCAGCCACCAGCTTGCCGCCATGGGCGACGAAGGGCTCGAGCGTCTTCGCAAGATCCTTGGCGGCCGTGTATTGGAGCTGCACGACCTCGCCGCCGCCGGAGGCTTCGCCGAGATCACCCATCACCGGTCGCGTGGCCGCGTTGGAGGTCGGCAGCACCTGGTACAGGCCCTTGTCGATCACGAGCACGGCATTCGCCTGGGTCAGGAGGTCCTGCAGGATCGGCACGACCTGATCCCGGGTGATCGGCTTGGGCGTCGTGATGCTGACCTGACCGCGCACCGTCGGGTCGATCGTGTAGGGAACCTCCAGCGTCTTGCCGAGCACGGCCTTGACGATCTCGCGGATGTCGGTGTCGACGAAATTGAGCGTGATGTCGCCGTCTCCGGCGCCGACCGCAGTCTGACCGATCCGATTCAGCCGAGCTCCCGCCCCCAGGGAAACCGCAGAAACCGATTGCGCGCCGGTGGACAGCACCGGCCCGCTGGTTCGCGCGCCCGCCGACCCGGTGTTGTCGAGCGGGATCGGCTGGGTGTTCGCCACAGGGCCGGCGATCTTGTCGTGGCAGCCGACCAGGGCGAGCGAGGCGACCCCGAGAAGCAGAAATGCGCGCAAATTCATGGCAGGGCGGCTCTATATCCGGATTGAAGCAGAAGATGCCGCGGCGCCACCAGCAATGGCGATGGCCCGGGCGGTGAAGTTCGGAATGGACAAGATGCGGACGTCATGGCGGCGGCTACTATTGATCCGGCCCGGCTGCCGGGTCGGCGGCCCCGGATTCCGGATCGGACTCGGCGGCTTCGGGGGTCGTGTTCGGATCGCCGGACGGGCTGAGGGTCTTTTCCCCGTCGGCGCCTGCCAGAGTGACTTCGTTCGCCTTGATCGCGGTCACTGTCCAGGCGGAGACGGCGTCGCCGACCCCGGCGGTCACTGGCTTTGGTGCGCCGGCGACCTGGAAGACCGCGACCCGGGTTCCCCCCGCCATGAGGATTCCGGTCAGGCGCGGCAACGGCACTTCCCTGACGACGGGCGCGGGCGCCGCGACCGCGATCGGCGGCGGCACCCGTCGGCCGGCCAGAAACAGCGGGCGGGCCAGTATCCGCTCTGCCAGCGCCTCGTCGCCGAGCGCCACGATCGGGGCCGCCACGCGATGGCCGACGGCAAGAGACGACCGCGGCCGCGTCAACCGCGCGACGCCGCCATCGGGAATGATCCATTCCGCGAGGATGAGCAGAGCTAGCAGCCCGGCAAGAGCGGGGAGGGTCTGGCGGACGATCATGAGCCGCTGCCCGGCATGCGGAAGCCGAATACGCTGAGACTGCCGTCGAGCGTCGCGTCCGGCGCGGTGCCGCCGGCGCCGGTATTGTGGAGTTCGAGATCGTCCACCACCATTTTCGGCTGAGCCAGCAGCACCCGGGAGATGAAGGTCACCAGGGCGCGGTAATTGCCGCTCAACCGCAGCGACACGCCGATCCTGCGGCCCCAGAGGGTGTTCTGCGGCGTTACCGTGTCGATGCTGGAGATGGTGACCCCCGTCCCGGTCGCGATCTGCCCGACCAGGGTCTGCAGATTGGCGGCGGCGAGCGCGTCCGTGCCCCCGCTCAGGCCGGACGCGACGTGACGAGGTCGATCGGGCTCGGCGACCGCGGCGGCGCGCAGGCCCGGGAGCGATCCCACGAGCACGCCCATCTGGGCCGCGAGATCGCGCCGCTGCTGCAGCGCCGCGGCGCGTTCCTGGTAGAAATCCGCAAGCGGCGCCGCGACGGCGAGCCACAGCAGCGCCAGCACGGCGAGCAGCAGGCCCGCGGCGGCGATCTGCCCCCGTCGTCCTTCCGGAAGCGTCATGGCTGCCGCACGCTGAGCTTGATCGCGAAATTATCGACCCCCGCGCCGGGGTCGCGGGTCACCGGCGCGGAAAATGCCGGATCGCGCACGACGGCATTATCGCTGAGACGCTGGATCAGGGCCGCGGCATCGCGCGATTGTCCGATCATGCCGATCTCGCGATGGTGTTGGGTGAAGTCGGAGAGATAGGTATCGTCAGGCAGGGCGTCGGTCACCGCGGCGAGCACCAGCAAGGGGTTGCCGACCGCGTTCTGCGGATCGCCCAGATCCGTGCCGACGCCGCCGTTTTGCCGCCGCAGCGCCAATGCCGTGTCGGCATCGGCCTGCAGCGCCGCAATGCGCGCATCGACACGGGCGAGCGCAATATCCTGGCGAACAAAGGGGCTGACCACGGCAATCAGGGCCAGAACCGCGATCAGGCCGCCATAGAGCGGGCCGCGGCCGAGCTTCATCGGATCGGCGAGGACGGCGCGCATCCCCACCTTCGCCCCCAGCGGGATGCAGCGGCCGCCGGGACGATCGATCATGGCCGCAAGCTTGATGCCGGCGCCCTGCAGCGCGTCGAGGACCGGATCGACATCCGCCTTCACCGCCAGCGTCAGACAGGCGGTCATCTGGGCGAGCGCACGATCCTTGCCGAGAATCGCCACCGACCAATAAACCTCCTCGGCGGAGAAGGGCGTCTCGCGATCGAGTTCGTACCGCATGACCTGCGCCAGGTCCCGCTGCGCCGCCAAGGGCACCTGCACCTGCTTCTCCAGCAGCATGCCGGCCGGCAATTGCAGCAGCACCGCTGTCCCGGGTCGGCCCCGATCGACAGTCGCGCCGAGCCCCGCCAGCCCATCGCCATCGAGCCGGAAACGACCGAGCAGGCTGCCGTTGTCGCCGTCGCGCAGCCAGGCCTCGATCGTTGCCGCGGCCGGGGCGGCGGCCTCCAGATAGCGGAGCACAACGGTCTGGTCTGCGCCCGAAAGCGATCGGCGCAGCGTATCCGGGATCAGCGACGAGAGCTGCTCTCCCCACCAGACGAGAAATTCTTGAACCATCCTACAGGCTTCACTCCAGGCTCCGCCCCTTCCGGCGGCCCCCCTTTGGGCAGGCTTCCCTACGAGACTATTGTGACCAATCGTCGATTCGTCACAAAATCACGACAATTTGCGCAAGGGCGAAATTATGTAGCGGCGCGGTGATGACGATTTAATTACGACGCGGTGGTCGGATCCGGCGCTCCGCCCACCGTGAAATACGCGCGACGTTGCGCGGCCGTTGCCTTTCGCCCCGATCCCCGCGACACCCCGCCGGTCTTCGATGTTCCGGCCTGCCCAAACTGTAAAGTGATGATGTCACAAACCGGCCAAGACCTTCCCCTAGAATCGCCCGACGACGCGATGGCGGCGTTGCAGGCGTTGCTGATCGCGCAGAATTTGGCCGACGACAAGATGCTCGAGCGCGCCACGCGGGTCGCCGCCGAAAGCGGCCGCCGGCTCGATCACGTGCTCACCCAGCTCGGCATCGTCAGCGAGAAGGACCTGGCCCGCTCCCTGGGAACCCTGCTCGATGCGCCGATCACGGAACCCGACCGCTATCCCCGCGACCCGGTCTTCCCGGAACGACTGCGCGGCAAGTTCCTGCGCAAGGCCCATGCGGTGCCGATCGCCATCGAACAGGATCGGCTCGTCGTCGCGATGAGCTACCCGCTCGACGCCTTCACGGCGCGTGCCATCGCCGCCGCCGTGCGTCTGCCCGTGGTCACCGAGGTCGCGATTCCGGTCGAGCTCGAAGCCGCCCTCGACCGCCTCTATCCCGAGACCGCCGCCGCGTCGGGCGTGGCCGAGGACGAGACGGCCGGACATGACGGTTTCGAGGACGACACCGAGCGGCTCAAGGATCTCGCGAGCGGTGCGCCGGTCATCCGGCTCGTCAATCAGATGATCGCCCGAGCCGTCGAGAGCCAGGCCTCCGACATCCACATCGAGCCGGCGGAAGACCGCCTACGCGTGCGCTATCGCTATGACGGCGTGCTCCACGAGGAGGAATCGCCGCCGCCGCGCCTGAGTGCCGCGATCGTGTCGCGTATCAAGATCATGGCCAAGCTCGACATCGCCGAGCGGCGCCTGCCGCAGGACGGCCGGCTCAAGCTCACCGTACGCGGTCAGGAGGTCGATTTCCGCGTCTCGACCGTGCCCTCGCTGCACGGCGAGACCGTGGTGCTGCGCATCCTCGACCGCAATGCCGTCGAGCTCGATTTTGCCAATCTCGGCCTGCCGCCGGTGATCGCGGAACGGTTGACGGCGTCGCTGTCGCTGCCCAACGGCATCGTGCTGGTGACCGGCCCGACCGGCAGCGGCAAGACGACGACCCTCTACACCAGCCTGCTGCAGATCGATTCGGTGGCGCGCAAGGTCGTGACTGTCGAGGATCCGATCGAATACCAGCTCGCCGGCGTCAATCAGATCCAGGTCAAGCCGCAGATCGGGCTGAATTTCGCGAGCCTGCTGCGTTCGATCCTGCGCCAGGATCCCGACGTTATCATGGTTGGCGAAATCCGCGATATCGAGACGGCGCAGATCGCCGTCCAGGCGGCGCTCACCGGCCATCTCGTGCTGTCCACGCTCCACACCAATTCGGCGGCCGCGACCATCACGCGACTGCGTGACATGGGGTTGGAGGATTACCTGATTACGGCAGTCCTGCGCGGTGTGCTTGCGCAACGCCTCGTCCGGAGGCTCTGTCCGCATTGCCGGCAGTCCTATCCCGCGCCCGACGAGTTGATCGAGGGCTTCGGCCTCGATCAGCGCACCGATGCCTGGCCGATCCAGCTCTGGCGCGCCGTGGGCTGTCCGCAATGCCGCCATACCGGCTATCGCGGCCGGCAGGCGATCGCCGAATTCCTGGTGCCGAACGAGGAGATCGAGCATCTGATCTTCGCCCGCGCCGATCATGTCGCGATCGAACGCGCCGCGGTCGCCGCCGGCATGGTGACCATGTTCAACGCCGGCCTCGACGCGGCGCTGGCCGGAGCGACGACGATCGAGGAAGTCGTGCGCAGCATCCGCGCCGAGGCCTGAACGCATGCCCTCGTTCCGCTGGGTC